>JAYTXK010000201.1:0-4088 GCA_043743005.1 Ignavibacteriota bacterium | reverse complement strand
TTCTTCATTATAAGCTGAAATTAAGAAAGTAATATTAGGATTATACAAATGAGATTTGTTAATTTTTTTTGAAAAAAACAATTGCAAAATAAATAAAATTAATGGATAAATGGCAAAAGGGTAAACAATACCCAAAAATGAAATCCAAAATATATATGAAACTAAATCCAAATTAAAAATCCTCAAAACTAAAATTAACTCTTGCACCTAATTGGCTATTTCCATTTAAATTTTTATTTAAAATTGCCAACCCTAAATTAAAACCTCTGTATATTTCATATTTACTTCCAAATTCAATATAAAATATATTTCTCAAAATTCCATCTAAAAAAGTTACTTTTGAATTATCTCTAACCCAATTTATAGTCTGAAGTGGGTCCCCACCTACATTTTTAATGATATTTCCAGCACTATCTAAAATATTATCACCATGTCTTTGCCACATTAAATTCAAATATAGTGGATACCTTCCTCCATACCAATATTTAAAATTCATAGCAAAGCTTTCAGAATTTGGTAGTAGTGAAGAACCAAACATCATTTTATCATTTGTATAAGAATTCTGATAATTAAAATGACTAAAAGTATATGGTTCAATTCTCGAATATTCAAATCCAAAATCTAAAGCCCAAGGAGTTGAATATAAAGCTGCAATATTCATAGCAGCCTTGTTCCCCCAGAATCCTGTCCCAATGCTACTAAAAATAATATCGTCAAGTATATACGAACCTTTTATTTGCATACCATCAAACACCCTTACAGTTAAATCAATTCCCATCATTGAATTATCTCTATCTCTCAAAGCATGTTCAATTGACTTCATAAAAGTTAGAGGATTCAAATAACCAATATCCATTGCTCTATTAGAATAAGTAATTGCTTCCCAATATGAAATCTCTCCCCAACTCGGTCTAAACGAAGCACGATGCATAGCAACATATTTTGATTGAATATGTGTGCTTGCACCAACTATTGCATTAGAATCTGGAACAGCCAACAAACTAAAGTGATTAAATCTATATTCAAAATTGGAAAACTTTACGCCCAGCATAATTGCATCAGACGCAGGAGAACTACTTGAAACAAATAATCTTTGATTCATACCTGAACCAATTAACCGAGTTTCCCTACCAATACCAGCATAAAACCATTTGCTATCAAATCTAATATTTGATTCTGAAAAATCAAAATCACTATTCAAATCAACTAATTTAATATTTTGATTTAGAAGCTCATCTTCTAAAGCAATTCTTTTTTCTCCTGCTAAAATAGTACCATTTGTAGCTTGTAAGTAATATCCTAATTGATTATCAATTGTACCATTTAATCTTAAGCCAAATTGTGCAAGAGTAACGCTACTATTTGATTTATCATTTCTTTCACCTCTCATATCAATTCTTGCTAATGGCTTAAAGCTAATCTCATTATTACTATCAATATTATGATATATATATTTTTCATCTTGAGTCAATAGTCCTGTAAATAAAACTTGATTTGAATCAGAACTACTTGCAAAAACAACTCTATTAATTGGCTTTTTAATTCCAAACTCAACTTCATATTTTTCAAGAGATTGAATTAAATTTGATGATAATTTTTTATCATTTTCTCTAATTAATCTCAAACAATCAATAATTTCTTTCTTTTGCAAAGGCAAATTAGAAAGTGATTTGTGTGGTAAAAAACCTAAATTTTCAAAGTGTACCAAAAAGCTATACACAGGATTAGCTACTTGAACATGTTCAACTTGTGAAAAAGCTGAATATTTCAAACTTAATAGAAAAACCACATATATTATTTTTTTTAACATTATTGTTTTTTAAAGATGTTATAAACATTAAACAATACGAAAAAAGTTGCACTCACAATACTTGCCAACACTCCATATTTTGCATCCGAAACCTGTTGAGGAATATCAGGTGGAGCAGGAACATAAATCCTATCTCCATCTTTAATACGCAAATCTGAATTTGGTTCAAGCCAATTATTAGTAACACCTCTTATAACTCTTGCTCTATTTTTTTGAGCACTGGCTGAATATCCACCTGCTTTTGAAATATACCATTCATAAGGTTTGTTTGGGTCAAATTCTACATAACCCGGCTTATTTACTCTACCATAAATATATACTTTGTTTTGCTTCCTTGGAATTACAATTACATCACCACTTTGCAATTTAATATTATCTGTTTCCGAATTATTTGCAATTGCATTTTCTACATTGCAAGCTACATAAGGAAACTTAAACTTTAAATCTAAAACAAATCTTGTAGTATCTTCTAAAGTTAAATCACTATTAATGAAATTTTCAGCAAACTCTTTATTAATATCAAAGTTATCACTTCTCGAATCATCTTTTCTTAAAATATATGCATTTGTCAAATCTGCATCATCAAGCACTCCACCAGAAGTTTCTACTACTTCTCTAAGTTTTGTAACATTATTTTCAATTGATACAACACCTTCTTTTCTAAACTGACCTTTGAGTGAAACAAATCCTTTTGTAATATTTTTTGTATAAGTTTTTTGTCCAATAATAATTGATGAGCCTGCTTCTAATTTATAATCTTCACCGATTAATTTTAGATTATTATCAATATTTAATTTTACTTTTCTACCATCAGTATAAACTAAGTCCACATTCGACAGATCAGCATTATCTTTTAATCCATATCCAAACTTCAAAAGCATACTTGCATTATCACCTTCTTTGAAAATAGTTGAAAATGGTCTAATTACAGCACCTGAAATAGAAATAAAAGAATAATATTTATCTTCATAAGGTATGTAAATTTTATCTCCTTCTCTAATATAAGGATCGAAATTTACATCATTCAATACTTGAGCTTTCTCAATATCTACATTATAAGCACTTCCATCTTTATGAGAAACTAAAATATTTCTATTTGTAGAATTTGAATATAATGGGATTCCATTTTCAGCAAAAAGTTTATTTCTCTGAGAATTAACTTCTTGTTTTAATTGATGCTGTATAGATACTTGAGAAGTAACATTAGCTTGATTTTGAACTTGATTGATATAAGTTAATACAGTTGAAACTCTATAGCTTGCTGGCAAAGCATAAGTACCAACTTGATTAGTATTACCAGCAATCGAAATCAAACAAACTCTTGCTTGAGTAAGCATTACATTAACAGTAGCTTTAGGATTTACTTCAATAATCTTTGCATTAATTACTTCAATTGCTTGTTTTAAAGTTAAACCTTTAAGAGAAATTATTCCTGCAGAACGAGGCAATAGGATTGAGCCATCTGGTGAAACTTGAATTAACTGACTATTTACACTTTGAGGTAAAATTCTAATTGATAAAATATCACCAGCACCAACAAAATAAAAATTAGGGTCTATATCATTACCTGTTGGAACATTATCTAATTTCATTAATTTTTCAGCACCAACTTTGCTTTCCAAATCATCTTTCATCATTTCTTTAAAATCAGCTCCACCTGTAACCTGTGAATAGAGATTAACTTGAAACAAAACAAAAAATATTGCTGTTATTATTTTATACATATTATAATATTTCACTTATTATTTTAACAATCCTATCAGAAGCATTTCCATCCCATAAGTATGGAATTTCTCCTTTTTTAATATCACCTGAAAATGCGTTTGCAAGTTCACTTTTTATTTCTTCAAATTTTGGAGAAATTAATATATTTGAACCAACACTTACAGTGATTGGTCTTTCTGTTGTAGTTCTTAAGGTCAAGCATGGGACTTGTAAAACTGTAGTTTCTTCTTGAATTCCACCAGAATCAGTTACTACAAGATAACTATTTTTCATTAAAGTAATGAAATCCAAATAACCTAAAGGCTCAGTTATTATTAAATTTTCTATTGCATCAAATTTTTCTTTAAGTCCAAAGTTCTCAATATTTTTGAATGTTCTAGGGTGCAATGGCAATACTGCTATTTTGTTTTTAGATATAAACTCAAAAATATCAATTAACATACTTAGTTGCTCTTTACTATCTACATTGCTTGGACGATGTAAAGTAAGTAATACATATTCCTTTTCAGTCAAGTGCAATTCATTCAATATATTAGATTTTTTTGAAGTATCC
>JAYTXK010000200.1:0-3500 GCA_043743005.1 Ignavibacteriota bacterium | reverse complement strand
CTTCTAATTGCTCACATACTGCCACTCTATGACCAGCTCTCACAAGTTTAGGCAGGTAAGCATCTAATTGATGATGTGGGAAACCTGCAAGAGCCATATCTCCAGCAGCTCCATTATTTCTTTTTGTAAGTGCAATACCACATACCTTAGCTGTAATGCCTGCATCATCGCCAAAAGTTTCAAAAAAATCACCCATTCTAAAAAGTAATACTGTATTTGGATATTTACTTTTTATTTGGTTATACTGCTTCATCATTGGTGTTTCATTGCTTTTGCTCATCTTTTTCTTCCTTTGGGTATTGCTACACCCATTCTACCTTGAATAAATGCAACACGTTTTTCAATATATGGAGTTGGTGCTGCTGGCGACCAACGAATTGGATTTGGCAATACTGCAGCTATTAATGCTGCTTCTCTTGAACTTAGCTTAATTGCTGGCTTATGAAAAAACCTTTGTGATGCTTCTTCTACTCCATAAATTCCTTCGCCCAACTCAACTATGTTTGCATAAACTTCTAAAATTCTCTTTTTGCCCCAAATATATTCAATTAAATAAGTGAAATAAACTTCCATACCTTTACGAACATAATTTCTGCCTTGCCAAAGAAAGGCGTTTTTAGCAGTTTGCATTGTAATTGTAGAGGCTCCTCTTTTCTTTTTTCCTGCGTTTCGTTCATTATATTTTTTTGCTTCTTCCACAGCTTTCCAATCCACTCCTTCATGAGTCATAAATCTTCCATCTTCGCCACCAATACAAGCCTTAAAAAAATAAGGAGAGATTTCTTCATAATCTTTCCACTCTTTGTGAATGCCATAGCCTTCAAATAGTCTAAAAAACATGTGCAAGGTAATTGGAGGGTTCATATACTTATAGGCTACCACCCAAAAAAGTGAGAATATTAAAAATCCGAATATTAGCCCAAATAGCCACTTAAATATCTTAATTATTAGTTTCAATTTTCTTTTTATTTATTTTGCAAATTACATTTAAGCAAAATAAAACAATAACAGCACTTATACCAAAAACTAAATTATTTTTTGAATATTTTATTAAGAAAAGACGAAATGTTTGAAAATTACTTCGTCACTTTGAGGGGTCGATTGACCCCAAAGTGAGGAGTCAATAGTTTGGGTATGTCGCCAAAAGATTTATATTTGTGGTTAGATAAAATTACATAATAATTTGTTATATTGTAATTCAAGATAAAAGCAATTTTTTAAAACAAAATATAGGCAAAGAAAAGGGAAAAGAGAAAAAACTCAATTTAAAATTTAAATATGAAAACAAATAAACCAATAAGATTATCAAAGCATGCTTTAATTCAATGTAAAGAAAGAGGTGTTAGTAGTGATGAAGTGATAGAATCAATTCAAAATGGTAGTATCTAACCAGCTAAAAATAATCGTTTTCAAAGTAAATTGAATTTTCAATATAATGATTATTGGTTTGAATCGTTTTATCATATCAAACAAGTAGTTCCTATTTTTGTTGAAGAAGAGAGTGAAATCGTTGTAATTACAGTATATAGTTTTTATTTTTAAAGGAAGAAAATGAAAATAACTTATGATAAAGAAGTAGATGCAGTTTATATTAAACTAATTGAAGGTGAACACCAATGCCGAACTTTGCAACTTAATGATGAGATAGCTTTAAATATTGGAAAAGGTGAGAAATTAATAGGTATAGAAATTTTAGACGCAAGGAGTGTTTTAGCTAATGGTAATTTACCTAATATTATTTTAGAAAATATTCAATTGCAAGAAACAATTGCGTTATAAAAAGACAGCAATATAAAAACAAACAATTTTTTAAAACAAAATATAGGCAAAGAAAAGGGAAAAGAGAATTATATATGAATTAACTCAAAATATATTTAGATACTTCAGTAATAAACTTTTTATTTGCTGATGATGCTCCTGAAAAAAAAGAAGCTACAATTGATTTTTTTGAGAATTATTTAGATAAATTTAGTGTTTATATTTCAACTGTTGTTTTAGATGAAATTGACAATACGCAAAACCTTGATAAAAAGAAAATTTTATTTGATGCCGTAATAAAGTTTAATTTAACTATTTTTGAAAAAATAAATCAAGAAATATTAGATATAGCAAATGTATATATTAAAAATGGTATAATACCTGCTAATAAATTTGAAGATGCTGTTCATATTGCTTTTGCTACATTTTACGAATTTGATATTTTATTATCTTGGAATTTCAAACATTTGTCAAATATAAATAAGCAAATGGTTATAAATTCAACTAATATGGCTTTAGGATATACAAAGCAATTATTATTATTAAACCCTTATGAGGTATTATATGAAAACTAAAATTGATAAATCTCTTGAAGAAGTTTGGGAAATGAAAAGCCAAGCTCATAAGCAATTTAAAAATAGTGAATTTAATAGTTATTTAGACTATATTAATTCAAGACAGCTTGAACTACAATTAAAATACAATTTATTTTCAAATAAAATTAATAACAAAGAACAACTTGAATTAATATAAATTCAAGGTAAAAAACAATTTTTTAAAACAAAATATAGGCAAAGAAAAGGGAAAAGAGATAAATCTCATTTAAAATTTAAAAATATATAGTAAGCGTAGTCTTACTTTCGTTCTTAACTGAAAACTGGTAACTTTCAAAACATGAAGAACGCAAGGAAGAAATCGCTCCCAATTGGGGGCGTTTTCATTTTTGCTTTTCATGTGGGTCATACCAGTACCTCAGTTAAGGGCATAATTTGAAAATGCCCTTTTTTTGTGCTTGGTGGTGGAAATCGCAAATTTTAATTTTATAGAGGTAGATATGAGAAATATTTTTATTACATGCATTCTTATCCTTTTAGTATCGAAAGGATATTCACAAACAGCAGATGAATTTTACAAATTAGGTTTAAATGAATTTGAAAAAAATGAACCTGATTATAAACTAGCAAAAGAATATTTTGATAAAGCTATAAATCAAAATCTAAATAGTAAAGACAATTATGAATATTATGCCAGAAGAGGTTTCTGTTCATTTAAACTCAAAGACAAAGAAAATGCAGAAAGAGACTTTAACAAGTCTATATCATTAAATCCAAATTATTTTAGGGTATATAGGTATAAATCGTATTTAGCTAAAGATAATTATAATTATTCTTTGGAAATTGAGCTTTTATCTAAATCCTTAAATATAAATCCAAATGATACAAAGTCATATTTATATAGAGCAGCTGCAAGGAAATGTTTAAGAAATTATCAATCAGCATTGCAAGACTATGATAAAGCAATTGAATTAGATCCTAAGGATATTCGAACTTATTTTGGAAGAGGAAATTTAAATTATAATTTAAATAAATATTCTGATGCCATAATAGACTATAATAAAGTTATTGAAATTGATTCAAAAAATAATCTTGCATTAATTAAAAGAGGAAGTGCTTATTTTTATTTAGAAAATTACCAAGAAGCTATTTATGATTATGAGAAGCTATTAGAAAAGGGTTTTTTCT
>JAYTXK010000199.1:0-2345 GCA_043743005.1 Ignavibacteriota bacterium | reverse complement strand
TTATAAACAAAAAACCCAATTCTGGTTGAACTGGGTTTTTAAAAATATATTTTTGATTGTTAGTATTAATTAACAAACAAATCTAATCCTTTATAAAGCACTTCAGACGCTTTATCAAAACCATTTTGAAATTCTTCAGCATTAGCATATTTATCTCTTAATCCAAGACCATAACTAATATGAGCTTCTTCTTCCATGTGTTCGTCAAAATAGATTAATTCACCAGCTTGGTAGCCATAATGGTTTAATAAACCTTCTTTTTTAGTATGTGCTACTTCTGGTTGTTGCATTTCAAATGCTTGTACAGCACCCAAAAGCTCCGAAGGAGTCATATTTGCGAAAGTACTTAAGACTTCTTCCATTTTAGGAAAAGTTTCAGTAGATGGTAAGTTACCATTCCACATTTGCCATTGACCTATATGTCTAGTTTCATCTTCAACTATTCTTTTTGAATCCGCATCATTCAAATTAAAACCTTTGTTGATTCTATCCCAATAAGTAGGCATCAATTGGATAAAGTCATTGTATGATTTGTGATATTTAGAAAGTTGTTCAAAAGTTACCTCACCCATAGTCCAAGCTTGATAAAAAGGGTGGTCAAGTAGTTTGTATTTTAATTCCATTAATAATTTCCTCAAAAACATTTTTAAAAATATTTACTTATTCGCATATAATTTACGAATTATATTTAAATTCAAAACCATTAAATTTTATTTTTCATTACATTAAAGAAAAAAGACGAACCTATACCTTCATTACTTTTAACCCAAAGTTTGCCACCATTTATCTCAACATAATCTTTGCAAATAGCTAAACCTAATCCAGTTCCTTTTTCGTTATTTGTTCCTAAAGTAGAATGATTTAAATTCTAAAAATCTTTTTCATCACATCATAGTTCATACCTACTCCACCAACTTGAATTTCATCTTGGTCTTCAAGCATTTTGATAATATCAACTATTCTCATTTGAGCAGATTCAACTTCTTTAAGTTTTACAGCACCCATAAATTCAAGCTCTTCTTATATATCTCAACCCTTTTGTTGCTTATTTGCTACGTCTCTTTGCACATACTATATGATCTTCCAAAACCATATAAACAGTATTACCATTTTCTACATAAGCAGGAGATGAACAAAACTCATGATCTTTACCTTTAGGCAATACAAAATCAAGATTTGTTGCCCATTCAAGTATTCCACTGAATTTATTAAATCCGAGTAGCCACTGGGCATCAGTCATTTTATAAACTCTATTTGGATCTATTTGCATTGGTAGAAAAACTCCTTCAGTTTGCATTGAATTAAATGGATTCATCAAACTAATCCATTTAATACTTTCAGAATTCAAATCAAATGCATATAAAAATGCATTTCCAATTCCATTATTGGTTCTAAATAAAATATTATTATCAATTAAAGGATTTACTCCTTGATAAGGCGACACACTTCCATCAATTGAGATTGCTTTTTTCCATAATATTTTTCCCAGAGTATCTAATTTAATTAGTATAAATCCTACTCCAACTATAAAACCATCTTTAATTGGTGAAATTAAAGTTTCAACTTCATTAGTATTTAGCAAATTCCATTTTTCATAATTTTGTATAGTATTATCTGGAAGTGGCATTATAGTTTTCCAAATTAAATTACCTGATATAGCATCAAGACAATAAACTGAGCCATTTCTGACTAAACCTTTGGTTGGAGGGTATTCTCTTGAACCAACATATACTCTACCATTGTAATACATTGCTGGACCAAGCCAACTTGAACCATCCAAATAAACACTACCATCTTCAGGCATTAATGATTTTGACCATACTAAATAACCATTTTCTTTATCCAAGCAATATAACTGCTCTGAATTCTGAGTAGTCAAATATAAATATTTATCACTTTGACAAGTTTTATTAACTGGTCTCATAGAAGCTACATCATTATTAGGAGGCTCGTATCTCCAAATCAAACTTCCATCAATCAATAATCTTCTTTCTACATAACGTATTGCAATATAAATAAAATCGTTAGCACCTACAGGTATAAAATCATCGACACCTGTGCCACCACTTGAGTTTCGGTTTGAATGTGTAGAAATAACTTTCCAAATTGTAGCTCCGGTTTTTTTATTCAATAAATGAAGATATCTATCATAAGATAGTAATAAATTATCACCATAAATATAAGTTAAAATTTTACTAGTTGCATCAATTGAATCATGCTTTACACTCCAAACAATATCGAGAGTTTCACCTCTACTATTTGTATCAATTAAATTAGGACTTGTTGATGAATAATCTTCACAATTTGTAAAAATAAAAGTACTTATTACTGATAATAAAATACAA
>JAYTXK010000198.1:0-3637 GCA_043743005.1 Ignavibacteriota bacterium | reverse complement strand
ATCTAAAATAAGCCCAGAACGAGTTTTTTTATATTCAACTGCAAGAGGTGTATATTCTATATATGAAGAGATTTTTACATCTCTTTGATAAATTACTCCTATATTTTGATTTCCATCACTTTTAAGAACTTTTCCTTGATAACCACGCAAATACTGTAATACTTTATTAAGAGCATCTTGGTTTTCAATTTCTTGCAATCCTAATATATCAGGATTTATCTCTTTAATTAGCTCTGCAATTGCCTTATAATCTTCTTCAGAGCGAGGCTTATTATCATCTTTTCCATCACCAAGCCACTCAATATTAAAAGTACCAATAGTTACTTTTCCATCTGGTTTTTTGCATTCAGTTTTATAACTTAAAATGAATAAAAATATTAAAAAGAATATGGAATTTTTCATTTAATTTTTAGAAAATAAAGACTTAAAAATATGTCCAGCCATTTGTGGATTTTCATTTAGTCTGCGAATTGAATATCCATACCAGTCTTCACCAAATGGTACATATATTCTCATGTTATGACCATTTTTAAGAATTTCGTTTCTTCTATTTTCTCTAACTCCAAGCAACATCTGAAATTCATATTTGTCTTTACTATAAGATTTTTTAGAAATCAAACTATCAGCAAAATCAATAAGAGGATCATCATGAGTTGCAATATGAGTTTTTATTCCATTTTCCATCATATAAGTTAAAAGTTTTTTATAATTATCTCTAATTTCTTCTTTTTCTTTAAACGCAATTGAAGAATCTTCAACATAAATTCCTTTGCATAATCTAATTGAAGGATTTAAACTCAAAAGATTTTTAATATCATCAAAACTTCTTTTCATATATGCTTGAATTACTACTCCACAATTGTCCAATCCTTCACTTCTTAACTTTTTGTAAATGTCAAGTGTTTTACTTGTATAAGGAGAATTTTCCATATCAAGTCTAACAAATATATTATTCTCATTAGCAATTTTAATTACTTCACTAATGTTTTTAAATCCAAAATCATAATCAATGCCTAAGCCTAATGATGTTGGCTTGATAGATAAATATGTATCTAATTTATTTTCATTTATAGACTTAATTACTTCTAATGACATTTCTTTTTCATGGATTGCTCTTTCTTTTGATGTTACAAATTCTCCTAAAACATCAATAGTAGTTTTCCCACCCATTTTCTCAAATTCTTTAGTTACTTTTACAGCATCTTTAAGATATTCTCCAGCAATATATTTCTTTGCAAAAACATAAACTAAGCTTTTGGGTATCATACCCACTGATTTTAAAATTATTTGATTTAACATTATATCATTTAAGTAGTAATTATTTTTACAAAATTAATCAAAAATAGTGTATAAAAAAAGGCAGCTTAAAAAAATGAAAAGCTGCCTTAAAGAAATACAAGAATATTGATTATTTAATAATATTTAGCTTTTTAGAAACTTTATTATTGCCTGAAGAGAAAAGTAAATAATATGTACCACTTGGAAGATTAGTGCTACTCAAGTTGTAATTATTCATTCCTAAATTAACATTATGAAAATGACCCAAGAATTGAACTAATTCACCTTTTTCATTATAAATATTAATACTTAATTCATCTAAATTACTTTTTGAAGTAAACTCTACCTTATAATCTCCATTTGAAGGATTAGGTATAATTTCATTTATAGCAAGCTCTGAATTAATTTCTTCACTAACTGAAGTTACACAATTAACAACTTCAAAGCAATCTGCAAATCCATAAATCAAAGTTGCATCGCTAATATTAGTTGCTCTAAGTTGAACACACTTGTTAGGTAACCATAATGAATTATTCCATTTATAAAAGCCAGCTTTTGCATCTATTCCTGTTATATAAACAGGTTTCCAACTTGCTCCTTTGTCAATTGAATACTGCAATTTCACTTTATCAAGCAAATCTTGCTTCCAATAGTATGTAAAGTTAACATTTGTATCACAAATAAAATCTCCTGCTTTTGGAGAAACAAAATCAAAAGTTTCTTTTGCTAAAATTATATTTCTTGTACTAGAATTAGTTGCATCTTTTGGATCATAAAATTTTACAATGCAAGCTCCAGCAACATCAGGAAAATTAAAATCTAATGAAGATAAGTTTGAATTAGCAGTAATACTATTCCATTTAGCTCCATTATCAGTTGAATAATCTATATTAACATTATAATCAGTAGCAGAGCGATTCCAAGTGATAGTTTTTGGAGTTAAGTAACCAATTCTTTCCCCTTCTAATGGAGCTGTTACAGTAATTCCTTTAGTTCTTATTTCAAAAGTCAAAACACTTTGGTCATTAATTTTGGCATCTGAAAATGATTCTATTTTTACTAAACCAATTTTTGTAATTGTTGCTGGAACTTTCCAACTATAAACTGTATCTTTAGAAGAGTTTGCAGTATCAATCAAAATCCAATTTTTACCATTATCATTTGAATAGAAAATATTAATTTTGCTTACTTTAGTACTTGTCCAACTAATTGCTTCAACTGAATTACCATTAATAAGATTATTTCCAGCTGGAGAAATTAATTTAAGAAAAGGTGAAGTAGGGTCTTTTAAGCAAAGTGTATTTTTATAAGCATTATTTACAGCAGTTCTCATTATTGCAATTACTCTAGGACCAAAAGTATATAAAATTTTATCATTTCCACCAAAATGGCAATAACTCATAATTGTACCAACTATTGGTCTTCTATCAGTATTCTTTAAACAATAATTATCAGGTTGTCCACCATTTAAAGCAGGTGTCTCAGCTGATGTAACACATGAATCAATAATAAATCCACCATCTATTGAGGGCCAAGCACAAGAATGAGTATGAGGTGATCCAAAAGTGTGGCCAATTTCATGTGCTGCAACTTGAACATCAGTTGTAAAAGACAATGTTGGGAATTCTACTCCACCTGACATTCCAACAACACAATATCCTCTTTGTTTATCACAGAAATTTCCAATCTTAGGTGTTCCACCCATAGCAATTCCTAAAACTATCGATTTAGGATATTGCCTTTTTACATCATGGAAAAGTACTGCAAAAGATCGATTTACATTTGCTCTACTGCCCCAAGCTGTTGGCATAAAATCCAAATAAGTGCGTAAATCTGAAGTGTTTGTAATATTTTGGGCATATTCAACATAATATTTTAAATATGGATCTGAAAAACTATCTTTGTCATAATAATACATATTCCCAATTTGTAACATTATGTTCAATTCGCTTTCGTATATTCTAGACGCAAATGTAATTATTGAAATCATATAATTTTTTGCTTTAGTAGTATCATTATTAAAAAGTTCAATAAATTCAGTTGTAGCCTCTAATGCCATATTTGCAATTAACATTCTATTAGCTTGAGTTTCATTACTATATTTATCTTTTTTGATACTTACAACTTGCTCTTCAACAGCACCACAAATTTTAGCTCCTAATTCTTTTAATAAACTATTATCATTCAAAGAAATGTAATGTTGAATAGTTTGAGTGTTATTTGATTTTTCTTTAGGGTCCATTGATAAATTCATATCTGTTCCAAATTCATCTCTTATTGAAGCAATAATCCCAGAGCTTGTATATGATATAAATACCATTGAATTTTCTTGTCCATCAATTTTTCCATAATATGAAAC
>JAYTXK010000197.1:0-6102 GCA_043743005.1 Ignavibacteriota bacterium | reverse complement strand
ACATAATGCTATTGATAAAACAAAAGATAACGAAGGACTTACTCTAATTTTGGCTTTAAGCTATAGTGGAAGATGGGATATTATTCGAACAGTTCAAATGATAGCTTTAGATGTTCGTCGTGGCAAAATATCTCCTGAAGATATAAATGAAAATTATTTTACATCACAACTGCAAACTGCTGGGATCCCAGATCCTGACTTAATGATTCGCACAAGTGGTGAATATAGAATTAGTAATTTTTTACTTTGGGAATTGGCTTATTCAGAAATTTACATAACTGATAAACTTTGGCCAGAATTTAAAAAAGTTGATTTATATGAAGCAATTTATGATTATTCTAATCGTGAAAGAAGATTTGGGAAAACTTCTGCTCAAATTTCAACTGAAATACAAAATAATGAAATTCAAAAAACATCATATTTTCAAAGGGTTTTAGATGCTATTAAAAAATAAATTAAGTTTATTTTTATTTATAATTTTGAACGTGCTAATTTTCTTTGAAATTCCATTATACTCTCAAGAAAAAGATATTGTTAAGTCATACCTAATTGCTGGAATTAGTGTAGAAGGTAATCGATTTGCTGAATCTGAAACAATTATTGCTTTATCTGGACTTAATGTGGGTGATAAATTTAATTATCCTTATGATGAAAAAGTTTCTTCTGCAATCAAAAGTCTTTGGGATAGAAAACAATTTTCTAATGTTGATATTGTTATTAGTAAAGTTACTAGTCTTGGAGTATTTTTTACAATTAAAGTTGAAGAATTTCAAAGACTATCTGAAATAAAGTTTGAAGGTAATTCTCAAATTAAAGATAAAGATATTCTAAAAGCATTCGGCAAAACTCGAGGAGATATTATTAATAAATATCACCTTTATTTGGCTAAAAAAGCTATTAAAAAACTTTATGATGATGAACATTATGTTGCTGCTAAAATTGATATTTCATTTGAAAAAACTGATTCTGCTGCATATAGCAAAGTAAAAGTAAAAATCGATGAAGGTACAGAATATTTTGTAAACTCTGTTAGATTTAAGGGAAATACTGAACTATCTTCTAGTGATTTGGCTGGTGCATTCGACAAAACTCATAGCAAATCTTGGTATGAATTTTGGCGTTCTTCTAAATTTGATAATAAAGAATATAAAAAAGATTTAGAAAAATTAACTCAGTATCTCAAAAAAGGTGGATTTGTTGATGCTTATATTATTAAAGATACTTTGTCATTCAATGAAACTACTGGGGCTGTTGATGTTAGAGTTGATATATTTGAGGGAAATAAAGTATATGTTAGAAAAATAAAATTTTCTGGCAATACAGTATATAATGAAGAAGCTCTACTTAAAAGAATTGAATTTAAAAAAGGCGATTTATACAATGTAGAACGCTTTGAAAGAAACCTTAGAGGGAATGAAGAATTTACAGATGCTTCATCGTTATATCATAATTCTGGTTACCTTGCTGCTCAATTTGAAAAAGAAGAATCAAGAATAGGAAAAGATTCTGTTGATATTACTGTAAATATTTTTGAAAATGATAGATTTAAAATTAGAAGAGTAGAAATAGTAGGTAATAACAAAACTAAAGATAAGGTAATTAGAAGAGAACTTTTCACTCACCCAGGTGATTATTTCGATAGATCTGCAATTATAAGAAGTGTACGTACTTTATCTGCAATGAATTATTTTAATCCTGAATCATTACAACCAAGACCAGAGCCAGTACCTAATGACAAAACTTCAGTTGACATAATATATAAAGTAGAAGAAAGATCTACTGATACTTTTAACGCTTCAGTTGGCTTTGCTGGCACATTTGGACTAACTGGTTCAATTGGACTAACATTTAATAATTTCTCAATTGATGAACCGCTTTTTGGTGGAGGTGGGCAACTATTTAATTTCAATTGGGAATTTGGTCAAATGAGCAGATTGCAACAGTTTTCTATTGGATATACTCAACCATGGTTCAATGATAGCCCAACTACTGTTGGGTTTAATCTATTCGATTCCAAAATTAATTATGGTTATATCTTGAGAAGAACTGGTGCAAGTTTGAATTTAGGAAGAAGATTCAGATGGCCTGATGATTATTTTAGGGGAGATTTGTTTCTTAGATACCAATTAAATGATAATCAATCTACAAGTAATTATGGATATTATAGACCCGGAAAATTTACTGAGGCTACAATTGGATTTAGTGTTTCTCGAAATAGCTTAGATCATCCATTTTTTCCTTCATCTGGGTCAAAATTTTCTTTAAATTCTAATTTTGCATTAGGTGGGATAGGAGTTGGTGGCACTGATTACTTAAAAAATGAATTTGCTTTTGAATTTTACAATCCATTGATGAAAATTAAAGAGTCTAATAGGTTAGTGCTTTTACTTAGTACCAAATTAGGTTATTTGACTGGAATTAGTTCTGATACTGCATTTTCACCTATTGAATTATATAGAATGGGTGGTAATGGACTTAGTGGATTTGGAGTAACTCCACTTAGAGGGTATGCCGATCAATCGATTGAAAGTCAAGGTGGTAAAGTAATGGCTCGATTTATTGCTGAATTACGTTTTGCTATTTCAGTTGACCCAATGCCTGTATTCTTTTATGGATTTGCTGAAGCTGGGAATGTTTGGAAAAGTTTGGCAATTGCTGACCCTATGAGTCTGAAAAGATCTGCTGGTGTTGGGCTTCAAATGCTTTTAAATCCAATTGGAATAATTGGATTTAGCTATGGGTATGGATTTGACCCAACTGGCACAGATTTTAATAATTCTGGGTGGAAATTCTTGTTTCACCTTGGGCAATGATCATTTAAATTGTTAAAAAAAATATTCCAATTAGAAATAGTTTATTTCTAACTTGGTCATAAAAAATTATATTATTAAATTTGTTTTTTTATTATTAACTAAATTGAATTTTTTCGGAGAATTAATATGCTTAAAGCATTTTTTAGCGTTGCTATATTATTAGTATTGGTAAATTTAAATTTGAATGCACAAAATTTAAAACTTGGAATTGTTGATGTGCAAACTGTAATTATGCAAATGCCTGAAGCACAAGGTGCTGACCAAATGCTTAAAGAGATTACTTCCAAATATCAAGATACAATCGCAAAAATGCGTAAAGATTTGGAAGAAAAACTTGAGCAATATAAAAAACAAAAAGCTATGATGCCACAAGATCAACAGCAAAAAGCAGAAGAAGGATTACAAACTCAAAATAATTTATTAGTTAAATATTCTCAAGAAAAAGAAAGTGATGTTTATAAATTGAGAGGGGAATTGCTTGAACCACTTAGAGCTAAAGTGATGAAAGCAATTTCTGAAGTTGCTAAAGCCGAATCAATGTCATTTGTTTTTGAAAAAGGTGGACAAGCAATTGTTTATAGCGAAGAAAAATTTGATATTACTTTTTTAGTAATTGACAAAATTAAACGTGGTGGTGGAGCTGCTACTCCTGATGCAAAACCTGCTAATGAAAAGAAAAAGAAATAAATTATTAACTTAAGAGAAAAGTCAAATTGTATAATTGTTACGCATTTTATTCACTATATAATAAAATTATGAAAAATATCATTTTTTGCGTAATAATTGTGTTTGTTTCAAACTATAACCTATTTGGTCAAAAAGTTGCATTTATTTCTTCTGAAACTATAAGAACTAAGTTTCCTGATGCTCAGCAAGCCGAACAAAGGATTCAATCAATTGTTGATGGTTGGAAAAGAGATAATGATAATACTCAAAAAAAAATTGATGCTTTAGAATTTGAAATAAAGAAAAACCGTTTGATTTGGACTGATCAAGAAAAAATCGAAAAAGATAATGAACTTGAAAAGTTGAAAAAAGGCAAAATAGATTTTAATACTTTAAAGTATGAACCGGGTGGCGACTACGATAAAACTGTTCAATCTATAATGCAACCTGTCGAATCTAAAATTTATGCAATAGTGCAGGAAACTGCTTCTGAAGAAGGATTTGATATTATTTTAGATCAAAGCTCACAACCACTGCCTTATGTGAATTTCAAATATGATTTGACTATTAAAGTTTTAAAAAAACTTGGAGTGGACGTAGAGCAATTGGAAAAAGACTTAAAGGATAAAATTGATAAAGACCCTAGGAACAAAGATAAAGAATCTAAAACTGCTCCTAGAAAATCAACTAGACTTGATCCTCCAAAAGATGCTAAAAAGCCTAATGAGCAAAATATTGAACCTGTTAAAGAACCTGGTAAAAAGGATTAAAAATGTTTCCAATTAAAATTTCTGAAATTGCAAAGTTAATTGAAGGTCAGCTAAATATTTCAGCTGACCTTTTTATCTATAAATTAAATCGATTAGACTATTCTTTTGAGGGTGATTTAACTTTTTATTCAGATGAAAAATTAAAAAATGAGTTCATTAATTGCAAAGCATCTTGTATAATTGTAAGCGAAAATTATATTATTGATGATAGAAGAAATTATATTGTAGTTAAAAATCCTCACATTGCTTTTATTACATTAGTTAAACTTAATTTTAATGCCAATAATATTAGAAAACATGGAATTTCTAAATCAGCTTTTATTGGAGAAAATTGTAATATTTCTAATAATTTATATATTGGTCATAATGTAGTAATTGGTGATAATTCAACAATTACAGATGATTGCGAAATTGGTTCTAATTCTGTAATTGGGAATAATGTAAAAATTGGAATAAACACAAAAATTCATCAAAATGTAAGTATATATGATAATACTGAAATAGGAGAGAACTGCGTTATCTTAGCTGGTGCTGTAATTGGATCTGATGGTTTTGGTTTTACCGAAGACAAATCTACTGGTGAATATTCTAAGATTCCACATATTGGTAATGTTGTGATTAGAAATAATGTTGAAATTGGTGCTAATACTACAATTGATAGAGCTTTAGTAGGTAGCACTTTAATTGAAAGTGGTGTAAAAATAGATAATTTAGTACAAGTTGCACATAATTGCGTAATTGGAAAGAATACTGGTATAGCTGCTCAAGTGGGTATAGCTGGATCTTGTAAAATTGGAGAAAGAGTTAGGCTTGGAGGGCAAGTTGGGCTTGCTGGTCATTTGGAAATAGTAGATGATGTAATTATAATTGCTCAATCTGGAGCATCAAAGTCAATGTTAAAAAGTGGTGTTTATTTTGGTTCTCCAGCCAAACCACAAAGAGATGCTTTCCGTCTTGAAGCTGTATTAAGAAGGTTGCCAGACTTAGCAAATGAAGTTTTCGAATTAAAAAAACTAATTAAATAATATACATTTGATTAATTGTTTTAATCTTAAATCAAACAGACGGGATTATATAACTCTAATTAGAAATCAACATTAATTAATTAATTTATGATAAATTTAAATTGGAAAATACAATTAAATTAAATTTGTTGTTATTAAATTAATAAAATATTAAAATATAGATGTTTTATTAATATGAAGATTTAAATTATATTATTCAAATTAATTAGCAAGTTGCTAAACTCAAGTTATTTATTTTAATGACGATACATATCTTTTATTTATAAAATAATTATAATAAATCAAAACAATAGATAATAATTTTGTGTTTTGTATTAATTAATTACTATTATATTTTGAAATTGTAACTTACAAATCTTTAAAAAGGAATTTAATGATTTGTAAATAAGTTAATTTAAAAACCCAAGGGAATGGGAAATGAAAGCTCATAATTCAAGCAAAATATGGAAATTTTCCACATTTAATAAATATGCTTATATTTTTAAGTGTATTTTATTAACATTTTGATTACATAAATTTACAATTTGAGGAATACAAGTTGATATTTCGATATGATTTATAGTTATATCATATACATTAAAATTATAAATATTTACCAGCATTTGAAAGCTATTATCATTGTTAAGATTATTAATTATAAAAAAATCAATTTTAAAAACAAGCTTTTCATTTAAAAATGGGAAATCATTAAATAGTTGCATAGAATATTTATTTTTAAAATATTCTATATTTCTTTTTTGATATTCTAATTCTAATTCTGATTCATATTTTTTAAGCATTTTATTATACCTACAAGTTCTTATTGCTGATTTATACATTTTATATTTC
>JAYTXK010000196.1:0-2716 GCA_043743005.1 Ignavibacteriota bacterium | reverse complement strand
TTAAATTTTGAATTTTCTTTTATAAAGCCTTCATGAATCATATTAAAATTCAAATCGTAAGAATTAATTTTATTATCTGAAATGACAAATATTTGATTATTTGTATAAGCAATATCTATATATTTTATAGAATCTTTATTAATTATTATTTTCCAATAATCTTTGATTTTATCAAATTCAATAATATTTGAGCCAGCTATTCCAACAAGTCTTCCTTCTATTTCTATTATTTTCTTAATAAATGAATTTTCATCAATTGTATAACGTTTCCAATTAATTCCATAATCTTTAGATGATAATATAACACCATGTTCGCCATAAACGAAAATGGTGTTATTAAAATACACAACTCCAAAAAAATTAGTATTTAACCTTTCCATTTTGAAAGGTAATTTTGGGGCAGCTAATAATGAATTAGCAATAAATAGAAAGATTAAAATTAGTTTTTTCATGAGTTATTTTCCTTATTAATTATTACAACCAGAAGTAAAACAAATTGTTTCATAATAATGATCGTACAAAACATCTCCATATTTTGGAATATATTGTGTCTGTGCAGAACATGCAGGAGTTCCAACTGGGTAACTACTTACATAATTTTGCGTATAAGATGGGGGTGTAGTAGAGTAATCAAGACATATTTTGAACTGACGAACGCAATATGCACCTCCTGGGTCACATGGGACTAAAGATTGATACCAATGAGTTTCAACTTTATCGATGATTTGTGTATAATTATAAACTTTATTACAAATATACCTTGTAGTTGAGAAAGAAAATGTAACTGGAGGAGATTGATCACAGGGTTGAATGAAACATCCAGTACTATGCATTATAGTCCACATTAATTGATCTTCAATGAATGACCAGTTTGATAATAATAAAACAACAGAAACATCACACCCAACAGTGAAAGTTTTAACTTCACCAATAATTAAATCAGTAACTCCAGTTGGACTGCACTTATAGCAACCTTCAACGATAAAATCACAGCTACCTATATGAATTGGGGCTGTTATACTTGTATATCCTGCAGGACAAGTAGCCTCTCCTCTCTCAAAACTAAATGCAAATAGTATTGCTACTAAAACTATTGATAAAATATATTTTTTCATAATATAATTCCTTAAATAAAATCGTTACAAAAACTTGTTTCCATATTAGCACTTTGCTAATATGAAATATAAAAGAACTACCTTTTGTATATTTATTTGGTTAGTTCTTTCAAAACACTTATTTTTGCAGTTACCTGCAAGGCAAAGATGAAACTTTTGTCGGTTAGCATCTTTGTTATTCGAGTATTGAAGTCAGAGCATTTTGCTTTGACTTCTTTTTTTATAAATTATTCATTACTGATCCCTTATATAATTTAACTAAATATTCATCCTTTTTGTGTTTCAACAAATCAATTTTATTGATTTTATGATTTAATTCATTGTATTTTTTACCAAATCCAAACCTATATATTCTACCTACTTTTAAAATATTTTCATTTGTTAGTTTAATAGTATGTTCGGAACTAATATTATATTCCGTTATATAGTTTAAATTTACTAAATAAGTTTTACTAATTCTAATGAAGGTATTTGCATCCAAAGAATTTAGAACATGAATCAATGGTTTACTTATTACAATAGTTTTATTGTTTTTTAAATAAACTTCAGTATAGACTTTGTTACTTTTACAAAATAATATGTCATCTTTCAATAACTTATTAAACCTTTTATTTTTAATAATTTCATTTTTATTTTCAGATGAATTCAAACTTTTTAATTGTTTCAACTCATCTAAATCTTTTTGAAGTTTTGTATATTCATAGTATCTATTCATTACTTCAATTATTTCGTCATGTTCAAAAGGTTTTTTAAAATAATGTAAAGCTGAATATTTTAAAGCTAATGGTCCATAATATTCAGTATCAGAAATAACTGCAAATTTGTAATGTAAATGTTTTGTCTGTTCAATTATTTCAAAACCATTACCATCCAATAAGTTTATATCTAATAAAATTAAATCAGGTTTAAGATTTATTACCATTTCAATACTTCCCTTCACAGTTCCACAGTTACCTACAACTTCTATATCTTTATAGCGAAATCCTAAATAATCTTTAATAACAAGTACTAATATTTCATCATCTTCAATTATCAGAAGTTTAATTTTATTTTCCATTCTCAAAATCTATTATTATTATGAAACAAATAAAAATCTTTTAGTAAATCCACAAACAAAAATAATATAAATCGAAACATGAAACAATAAAAAGTTTCCGAATGACATTATAAGTTTCCGAATGACATTGAACATTAAAATAAGATTAGAAATATTTTTTTAACTTCTATCTAAATTTCTACATTTTATTTTGCAAATGGTTTGCAAACAGTTTACCAAACCGTTTGTTTGGAGTTAAATTCCATTTTCTTATGTTTGTTAAATATTAATATAATTTATTGAGAAAGTAATGGAAACAGAAGAACCACAACTAACAACTTTAAAATTGCCGAACGAAACAGAAATTGAGTATAGATTTTTTCTACAATTCCTCGAGCTCGGCTCAATTTCTAATATTTTCAAAAGTCATAATTGCCAAATTAGTGAAAGAAGTTTGTATTATTTGTCAAAACAAAAACATTGGAAAGAAAGAAAAACACATCACGCCCACGAACAAAAAATAGAAATATTTGCTGAAAGAGTTGAAATAATTGTTAATTTAAAA
>JAYTXK010000195.1:0-5372 GCA_043743005.1 Ignavibacteriota bacterium | reverse complement strand
TTCTAAAATTAATAATGTTTGCAGAGTATTTTCAATTTCTAATTCTCTTATTTCTGCAAGAATTTCTATGTTTTTATCAAGAACTGTTGAAGTAATATTAGCTTCAAAATTTGCTTTTCTATCATTCCATTTATTATTTTTGGCTATATAAAATAGATTACGTTCGCTTTGTTTTCCTTTTAATTCTTGAACAAGTTCAGCCATAGAACCGAGTTCAAGGAATTTGCAAAAATAAGAGAAATCTTTATCAGATTCTGTTTTTAGCTTTAGCGATTTGTAGTTTTGTTTTTCTAAAAGTTGCATAATATTAACTCATAAAATTGATTGATAATAATTTTATGCAAAAATATTAAATTTAAAATATGTGTAATGCAAACCGTTTGGCAAATGGATTGCAAAATAAATAGTAATATTTCGAGATGTTCATAACTTTATTTGGATTTGGTATTTTTTTTTGTAAATTGATTTAAATTATTCTTATAAAAAGTATTTTTGTCTTTTGAGTTTGTAGTGATATTAATTGTTTTTGGTTCTAATAAAAAATGTTAATTTGTTAATCGAATTTAATTCGAATTGTAAAAAATGTTAAAATATTAATATAAGAAAATATGCTTCCTCAAAATAAACTCTATTATGGTGATAATTTAGAAGTTTTACGAAAATACATTAAAGATGAAAGTATTGATTTATGTTATATTGACCCACCATTTAATTCAAAAAGAAATTACAATCAAATTTATAATAATATTGGCAAAGAAGATAAAGCACAAGCACAAGCATTTGTTGATACTTGGACTTGGGATGATATGGCAGAACAAGGTTTGGCTGAAATTCGTGACAATTATAATGGAGTATTTACTAAACAAAGTATTAATTTAATTATTGGGCTTGAAAAGGTTTTAGGTAAAAGTAGTTTGTTTTCATATCTAGTAAGTATGAACTTAAGAATAGCTGAAATATTTAGAGTTTTGAAACCAACAGGTACTTTTTATTTACATTGCGATCCTACGGCAAGTCATTATTTGAAATTAGTTGTTGACTCAATATTTTGTGCTCAAGGTGGAAATTTTTTAAATGAGATTATATGGTGTTACTCTGGAGGTGGTCGGTCTAAAAATGATTTTGCTAAGAAACATGATATAATTTTTAGATATTCAAAATCAAAAGATTACATTTTTAATTCAAATGATATTAGAATAAATTATAATTTAGATGTAACAAAATATAAATCACCAAAAGCTTGGGGAAGCCATAAAGGAAGTGATAAAGTTTATGAACCAAATCCAAATGGGAAAATCCCAGAAGATTGGTGGCAAATAAGCCCAATAAATTCTCAATCGAAAGAAAGGTTGGGGTATCCAACACAAAAACCAGAAGAACTTTTATTTAGAATTATTAAAGCAAGTTCAAAAGAAAGTGATTTGATATTGGACGCTTATTGTGGTTGTGGGACTACTGTTGCAGTTGCAGAACAACTAAATAGGAAATGGATAGGAATTGACATAACTTACCAAAGTGTATCTTTGATATTAAAAAGGCTAGAAGAACATTTTGGCATTAATACAATAAATAATATAGAATTAAAAGGCATACCTCAAGATATAGAAAGTGCTATAGCTTTAGCAAATAAAAAAGATGATAGAACAAGGAAAGAATTTGAGAAATGGGCAGTACTTGCATTTTCAAATAATAGAGCTATCATTAATGAAAAAAAAGGTGGTGATGGAGGAATTGATGGGATATCATTTGTTTTAGATATTGATAAAGATAGAAATGAAGTTGCAAAGGAAGTAATATTTAGTGTTAAATCAAACAAAAATTTGACTCCAACTGTAATAAGAGATTTAAATGGAGTCATAGAGAGAGAAAATGCAGTTATGGGATATTTAATTACTCTTTATCCAATGGAAAATTTGGTTAAAGAAAGTAAAAAGTACGGACATTATATTAATAAATTATTTGGTCACACATATCCTAAAATAGAAGTTATATGTATTGACGATATACTTAAAGGCAAAACAATGAAATTACCTACATCAATAGAAGTTCTTAAAAAAGCAGAAAGAAAATTAGAAGATAATCAAACAGGATTAGGATTTTGAAATAACATCTAAAAAAAGCGATTTAATTGAAATAGAAAGCAAAATTAAAATTTTTGAATTGCAAATAAAAGAGTTAAAACCCCGGATTGATACAAATACTGAACAAATGTACAAATATGAATCTCAAATTCATGTAATAAATAAAGAAATTGAACAAATACAATTAAACATAAATTTTGCTTTTGCTTAAATCAAAACCCTTCAATTAACCATTTCAAAAATCTTTGGTTAAAGTCTAAATTAATCCTTAATTTGAGATTTGTATTTAACCAAAAAATGAAAAATAATGAGCATATCAAATCCTAATGAAAACCAAAGAGCTGTAACCACTCTCAGACTTACTGAAATGAAGAAATCTAAACTTAAAATCAGTTCACTAACTGCCTATGATTTCACAACAGCTAAGATTTTTGATGATGCTGGAATAGATGTAATCCTTGTTGGCGATTCTCTTGGCAATGTATTTCAAGGCAATGAAACCACTTTGCCAGTTACAATAGAAGAGATGATATACCATACAAAAGCAGTTGTAAAGGGTTGCTCTCGTGCCTTAGTAGTAGCTGATATGCCATTTATGAGCTATCAAGTTACTTCCAACGAAGCCCTTAGAAATGCTGGCAGGATTATGAAAGAATCAGCTTGCAACGCAGTAAAGCTCGAAGGTGGAGCAAGAGTTTGCAAAACAGTAAATAAAATTACAAAAGCAGGAATCCCTGTGATGGGTCATCTTGGCTTAACTCCCCAAAGTATTAATAAATTTGGTTCATATAGAGCAAGAGGCACAAACGAAGAAGAAGCAAATAAAATCTATAACGATGCCTTACTTCTTCAAGAAGCTGGTGCTTTTGCAATTGTTTTAGAAAAAATTCCAGCAGAACTTGCTGAAAAAATTACAAATTCTCTTGAAATACCTACAATTGGTATTGGTGCAGGACAATATTGTGATGGTCAGATTTTAGTTTATACTGATATGCTTGGGCTTACTGTTGATTTTAATCCTCGCTTTGTGCGAAGATATGCAGAACTTGGTGAAACTATTACCAATTCTGTAAATAATTATATAAATGATATTAAAAATTTGAATTTTCCTAGTGAAAACGAATCTTATTAAAGGTAAAAAAATGAATTTAGAAGCAATACAATCAGAACTGCAAAAAGCAAATATCGATGGTTGGTTATTTTATGATTTTCGTGGTAGAGATATAATTTCTACTCGCATTTTAGGAATTGACCCAAATCATTTTTCTACACGCAGATGGTTTTATTATATTCCTTCAAAAGGAGAGCCAAGGAAATTAGCAAATGCTATCGAACCAGCATATTTGGACTTTCTCACAGGTTCTAAAGAAATATATATGCCATGGAAAGAGCTACCTAAAAAATTAAGGAACCTACTTGCTGGAGCTAAAAATGTAGCTATGCAATGGTCGCCTAATTGCTCAATTCCATATATTTCTTTAGTTGATGGTGGTATGGTTGATTTAATTCGTTCAATTGGTGTGGAAGTGGTTTCATCAGGGAATTTAGTTAGTATTTTTGAAGCTCATCTTGATGAAGCAGGTTGGCAAAGCCACTATAATGCAGGTCTATTAATGATGAAAATCAAGGATATGGCATTTGCAGAAATTGGAAATAGAATTAAAGTTGGCAATCCTCCAACAGAATATGAAATTCATTGCTTTATGAGAGATTTATATGAACAAAATGGATTGGAAGCAGACCATGGACCAATAGTAGGAGTGAATGAAAACGCTGCCGACCCACATTTTGATAATACTCCAAATAATTCATTTACAATGAAAGAAGGAGATTTGGTATTAATTGATTTGTTTGCAAAAGAAAAGAAAGACCCAAATAGTGTTTGGTATGATATTACTTGGATGGGTTATATTGGAGATGAAATTCCAGCAAGAATACAAGAAGTATGGACTATTGCTAAAAATGCTCGAAATGCTGCACTTAATTTAGTAAAAGAAAGATTTGCTAATAATCAAGATTTGCAAGGTGCTGAAGTAGATGATGCTGCAAGAAATGTAATTAATTCTGCTGGACTTGGGCAATATTTTATTCATAGAACTGGGCATAATATCTCAGCTACATTACATGGTAATGGTGCTCATTGCGATAATTTTGAAACAAATGATACAAGATTAATTATTAAAGGTTCTTGTTTTTCTATTGAGCCTGGAATATATATTCCAGAAGAAAAAATTGGTTTTAGAACAGAAATTGATGTTTTCATCAAAGAAAGTGGTGAGCCTGTGGTAGTTGGTGAAATTCAAGATGAAATTGTAAAAATAAAATATAAATAAAATCTAATTAAAGAAATGAAGAAACAAGAAATTATAGAGCGATTTATTCGCTATGCTAAAATTGATACTCAATCTGATCCACATAGCACTACTTTTCCTACAACTATGAAACAGTTTGATTTAGCAAATTTGCTATGCAAAGAGCTATTGGAAATAGGTGTAGAAAATGCAAGAGTAGATGAAAACTGCTATGTTTGGGCAGAAATAAAATCGAATGTGCCTAATAGTCACATAAATTATAACAATGTGCCTGCAATTGGATTTGTAGCTCATGTGGATACTTCTCCCGATACTACTGCCACTGGATGCAATCCACAAGTTTTGGAAAATTATCAAGGTGGAGATATAAAACTTGGTGATACAGATATATATATCAAATTTAATGATACTGCTACTCTTAAAGGATGTATTGGTCATACATTAGTGCATACAGATGGCACAACATTACTTGGCTCTGATGATAAATCAGGAGTAACGGCTATTATGGAACTAACTAAATTTATGATTGAAACTCCTGATTTTATTCATGGAACAATTAAAATTTGTTTTACTCCTGATGAAGAAGTTGGTAGAGGGGCAAATAGATTTGATATTAATGCTTTTGGTTGCGAATACGCTTATACTATAGATGGTGGCTTGCCAATTGGTGAAGTTAACAAAGAAACATTTAGTGCTGACCATGCTTGGATAAGAACTTTTGGAGTGGATATTCACCCAGGCTCAGCAAAAGATGTGATGGTAAATTCAATGCGTGCTATGGCAGCGATTATAGATAAATTTCCAAAAGAAATGTCACCTGAGTGCACAAGTGGCTATGAGCCATTTATTCATCCACATAATCTTACAGCAGGAGTGCAAAAATCTGAATTGTTTGTGCTTTTACGTGATTTCAAAACTGATGGTTTGAGAGTTCAAAAAGAAATATTAGAAAAGATAATTGCAGAGGTGCAAATTGACT
>JAYTXK010000194.1:0-10535 GCA_043743005.1 Ignavibacteriota bacterium | reverse complement strand
GCTTATTTATGAAACATATAATACATATAATATTAAGTTTTTTAGCCATATTATTATTTTCTTCTTGCAATGAAGACCCAATCTCACTTACAGTACCAAAAGTTGCTCTTACTGGTGTATTTAGTCTCAATGATGGCAGAATTTGGGCAGTTGGCACTAATGGGGTTATCTTTTACTCAAAAGATTATGGCATTACTTATACAAAGCTAAATTCAAATACAAGCAATACTCTTCTTGATATTTCTGTAAATGGACTATATGGCATTATAACAGGTGATAAGGGTTGCATATTAATTTCAAAAGATGCAGGACTTACTTGGAAAGTTGTTTCTCCCGGTACTACTAAATATCTTAAAACTATTTGTTTTGAAAAAGGGATTACTTATATTGGAGGGCAAGAAAGTGCTTTTTTTGTTTCAAATGATAGTGGCAGCACTTGGCAATCGTCTCAACTAAATCTAAATTTAGACTTTAATAAATTTAAAAACGAATCAAATTTTTATTTGCTTTCACGTACAAGCAACCCTAATGATACAGCAAAAATATATAGACTTTTGCCTGATAAATCTACAATAGATAGCATTTATTTACCAGATTTTACAAACTATTTATCAGATGAAATTGAGATTGGAAATACAAGCATTATATTTGGGTCAAGCATTATTTATAAATATGATTTAGATGGGAGCAAAAATTTAATCAACCCAAGAATTGTTTGGGACAAAAGTAAATTAGACTCGCTTCAAAAATATGATGTAGTAGTTTTTGAGAAAGCATTAGCCTTTGGACAAAATATATATGCCTTTGGATATTATGGATTTAATATAGGTGTGGTATATAAAAGCACTGATGCTGGTGAAAATTGGAAAAGAATATATGATGCTAAAGATTTGATAAATATATATTCTGCTACTGCTTTTGATGAAAATAATATTATTGCAGTAGGTGGATTTGGGTATAAAATTCTCACTTCTACCAATGCTGGATTATCTTGGCAAATAAAAACTTTAGAATAAAGTGTAACAAAACTAACAAAAAACTGTCTTTAACAATAATGCTTGAACAAATACAAAATAAAAAAGATTTAAAGAACTTCACACTTAGCGAATTGCAAGAAATTGTAGTAGGATTTGGTGAGCCGAAATATAGAGCTATTCAAATATTCAAAGATATTTACGAAAAAAGAGTAAGTTCATTTGATGATTTTAAAACTATTTCAAAACAGTTAAAAGCAAAACTTGAAAATGATTATGTGCTTCAAAGTATAAAGTCATTCAAAAAGCAAATTTCAATAGATGGCTCTGTGAAATATCTTTTTAATCTAAATGATGATAAAAATATTGAGGCAGTATTTATGCCTTGGATGACCGAAGAATCGGATATTCCAATTCGTACAACTCTTTGTATATCAAGTCAGGTAGGCTGTGCAGTAGATTGCAAATTTTGTGCTACTGGTAAATTAGGATTTACAAGAAATTTACAAACTTCTGAAATAATTGAACAAATCACATTAATAGAAAAAGATTTGGATATTAAGCTGACTAACATAGTATTTATGGGAATGGGTGAGCCACTTTTGAACTACAAGAATGTGATTTCAGCTATTGAAATTATGACAGATGAAAATGTGAAAATGATAAACAGAAAGAGAATTACAGTTTCAACATCTGGAGTGGTACCAAAGATTTTACAATTGGCAGATGAGAAAAATCCTGTGAAATTGGCAATTTCATTGCATGCTACTACCAATGGTGTAAGAGACAAAATTGTTCCACTCAATAAAAAGATGAATATCCAAAAGATTATGGATGCTGTGGAAGTGTATTATAGAAAAACTAAAATGCCAGTTACTTATGAATATATTCCATTTGACAATTTGAATGACACTGACGCTGATGCAAAAAGGCTTGCTAAAATAGCACAAAGAGTGCCTTCGAGAATAAATATTATACCATTTAATGATATTTCTTTTACAAACCCTACTGGGTATGCAGCAGAGCTGAAGCCTACTCCAAGAGCTAAAATTGATATATTTGCAGAAAAAATTAGATTTTATGGTGGTGTAGTGATAGTAAGAGATACTTTTGGCGATGATATTGATGCTGCTTGTGGTCAGCTTGCACTTTCTGTGAAAGAAGGAGTAGCAGTCTGATGAAATTTGTAATTCTGGTTTTCATTTTTTCTTTTAGTTTTGCTTTAGCTGAAAGTGCTTTATTTAAAAACATAAAAGCAAATGAAAAAGACGAGTATTATTTAAGGTTGAAAAATGGTGATGAACTTTCAGGTTATATTATAGAAATAATTGATAATAAAGAAGATGGCGATGGAATTAGATTTAAAACTGAGGTTGGGAAAGCTATAATATATGATTTTCAAATTTCTGAACTCAGACTAAAATCAGAATTATATAGGCATAATAATAGGCTTTATTTTATGAATACAGCCGAACCAATTAATAACAATCATTTTATTGGCAATTATGAGCTTTTATTTTTATACGGTGGAATTGGCTTAGTTGATGTAGCATCTATTAATTTTGGTACATCTCTTGTTCCGGGTCAAACAAATGACCAACTTACAAACTTAAATATTAAATTTACTTTGCTAAATGAACCTTTTGAAAGTATGGATGGGAAAATGACATTAGCACTTGGTTCAAGTTATTCTCACATAAATAAAACCACAGAGTTTTTGCATTTTTATGGTGTAAGTACATTTTCAGGGAAGCGATCAAATCTTTCAATTGGCTTGTTTTACAAGGCAGGCTTGAGTGATATTGGTGAGATAAGAGTATTTGACAGACTTTATCCATTTACTTATGGCAATGGCTCTTTTGGTTTAAATCTTGGATTAGATACAAAATTTACTGAAAGCAATGACTTACATTTTATTGGAGAGTTATGGAATAGTGATATTTCAAAACCAACAAATACTGGAATTTTGCTTGGATTAAGATTAACCAATACAAAATTTTCAGCTGATTTTGGTATGGCAATGTTTACCCAACCATTTATCGCACCATTCTTTAGCTTTGTATGGACACCTTTTTAGTTGTTAAAATGAATATATGTATTAAAATATAATATTTTATAATTTGCAGGGATAAATTATTTTAGTTAATTTTGAATATTATTCATTAAATGGAGCAACTTATGAATACCAAGCTCACATTAACTTTAGAAGACACAACAATTGCAAAAGCTAAAGAATATGCAAAAAGCAAAAAAAGAAGTTTGTCAGATTTGATTGAGGATTTTCTTAAAGTTATCACTAATGAAGATAAAACTCAAATTGAGTTATCTCCAAAAATAAAACAATTAAAAGGGGCATTCAAAGCTCCAAAGTCTTTAGATTATAAAAAAGAATTATCACAAAGTTTATCTGATAAGTACTTATAAATAATCTTATGAAGAATATTTTAATAGATACGGATATAATTTTAGATTTCTTTTTTGATAGGAAGCCATTTGCTGATAGCTCTGCCAAAATATTATTTTTATGTGAGAATAAAATCATAAATGGTTATGTTACACCTGTAATTATAAGTAATGTATATTATTTATTGAGAAAAACTGCAACGCATGAAAAAGTAATTGAAAAACTTAAAATATTTTTAACTTTTATAAATATTTTGCAAATTAATAAAGTTGTAATTGAACAAGCAATGGATTCAAGTTTTAAAGATTTTGAAGATGCATTACAAAACTATGCAGCTGAAAATCATAAAAGTGTACAAGTTGTTATTACAAGAAATATTCGAGATTTTAAAAATAGTAATTTAGCTATTATGACACCAGATAGTTACTTAAAAGTATTAGAATTAATTAATTAAATTTTGGATAATTTATGAAAAAATATTATATATGTTTCTTGCTTTATATAATGGTATTAAGCAATCTGAATAGTCAAAATATAAAATATAAATCTATTGATTTTACTAAATTTCCAATTGTAACAGTTGCATATAATGCTTCAGATACTAATATTAATTCGTATTCTAATTTATCTATTAAAGATTTTAACATAATGGAAAATGGAATTAGTATGAATTCAAGTGCTTCACTTAGCTATAATAGCAATACTTTTGTAAATTCACAATTATTAGCAATTACTTTTGTAATTGATGTATCTGGTTCGATGAACGAACCAATTGATACTGTTAATCCTAATCCACAATTTACTAGAGCAAAATTAATTCAAAATAGCATAAATTATTTTTTAAATAATAGTAAGTTTAAAGAAAATACTTACTTTAGCTTGATTACTTTTTCAACTCAATCTTCTTTAAGATCTGGCTTTACTACTAATAAATTTATTATAATAGATTCACTAAGAAAAACTATTATTTCAGGTGTAACAAAATATGATCCTTCTTTTCTTGATACTACAAATGGAACAATAGGACTTTATAGGAATTTACCTAATAATTTAATAGATAGTAAAAAAGTTATAGTATTTTTAACTGATGGTGACCCCGATCCTCAACCTGATGTAAATAAAATTGTTAATCAACTTTCTCCTTACTCAGCTAAAGTATATTCAATGACAATTTTTAATCCAATGAATATTTATTTAAAACAAATCTCTGATCAAACAGGTGGAAAAGCTTATGTAGTATTAAATTCAGATAACTTCAACCCTTATTTAGATAGTATTGCTTCTGATATTTCATTGCCATTATCACAAAATTATATTGATTTAAATTTTAATTTATCATGGATTTCTCCTTTTTCTTGTGATAATAAAAATATTTTAAAAAATGTAGAAACTAATTTTATTAAAAAGCAGTTTATTGATAAATTAAATTTTATAGTTCCTAAAAATAAAATTCCATCAGTACAATTTTCTAATATGAAAATTCAATTTGGGAATCAATTTGTTGGGAGCAATAATTACAAATCAATAAAAGTAAAAGTTAATAATCAACCATTTGCTTTTGGGAATATTTCAATTACACCAAATAATAATTTATTTTCTATAAGTGATATTAGTTTAAATGGAACTAAATTAAAAGCTGGAGATATTATTCCATTTGACTCAAGTTTTGAAATTGAGATATTATTTAATCCCAAAGTATTAACGCCTCTTACTACTTGTAAATTAACTATAAATGGACTACCTTGTAATAGTTTTGATTCTTTGATATTAGAAGGTTCGGCAGATTTAGCGAATAGTGTTAATGATAATGAAATTTATCCCGAAAACGTATATCCCAATCCAACAAGTGGAATTATAAATATTAGTAATAATTCATTATTATTAAGAGTACAATGTACTATTACAAATCAGCTTGGTGAAGTGCTAAATACAATTAATATTCACAATATAAATAATCAATCTCAAATAGATTTAAGTGAATATCCCAAAGGTATATATTTTTTTAAAACTCAAGACAAAGTATATAAGGTAGTGAAAGAGTGAAAATATTAAATATTTATTTTCGTTAAATAAGAAAAAGGATAAATAATTATGGAACAAGTAAATTTAAATATAGAATTACCTTATGAAGTATTTGTTAAATTAAATTATAATTTCAACAAAAAAGATATTAACAACTTTATACAAAATGCTTTAATTGAAAAAATTAATTTAGATTCTTCAGAAGCCAAGTTCAATAAAAACAATCATTTTGACTTAAAATCAGACTCTGATTTAGAAATAAAGCATTTAGAAAATGAATTTGATAATTACAAATCAAAGTATCCTTATGAAGAGTAATAAAATTAATTCTTATGTAGTTGATACAATGGCTTTGGTACTTTTTCTCGAAAAAAGAAAGTTACCATCTCATATAAAAAATATATTTCTTGATGCTATTCAAAGTAAAATTGTTTTATATATCCCATCTATAGTATGCATTGAAGTAGCTTATCTATCAGAAAAGAATAGAATTGAAACTAATCTAAATGATATAAATAAGCTTTTAAGCAATAACATCAAACTCATAGCAATTAATATGAATATCATTCAAAAGACTTTCGAAATTGACGATATCAAAGAACTTCATGATAGATTAATTGCTGGAACTGCATATTATAAAAAATTACAACTGGTTACTAATGATCCTGTAATTGAGAGTTCAAAATTTGTTAAAACAGTATGGGATTAAATAGAGTTTTGATGCAATTATTCACCAAAAGGAATATATTTTATTAAAACTGAAGACAAAGTATATAAGGTAGATAGGGAGTGAAAAATTATATTTAGTTTTTATCAAATGTTGAATAAAATACTTCATGATTCTTTTCAATTTGGTTATGAAATGATAGAGGTAATTTTGACCACTCTCTAATTTCAACTAAGATTGGAATATTACTGTTTTGTATGTTTTCGATTAGCTCAAAATATTCACTTGGAGGTAGATTGGTATTGTTTTCTGTTAATATAACTAAGTCCAAATCGCTTGAATCATGAGCAGTTCCATTTACTCTACTGCCATAAGCCCATATTTCTACTGGGACTGTAAAAATATTGAATAAATTAAAAAGGGACAGTTTATCTTTTTCTCTAATTAGCATAAATTAGTTGTTTTGGTTTTCAATTGCTAGAGCTAATGATTTAGCATCTAAAATAAATTGAGCTAACAATCCTAATGTTTCTTCAGCAAATCCTGACCCATAATCATGTGCAGTATTATTCCTATTATCTCTATAATTTAGCCATCTTTCACAGGTCTCATTGTCAATAACATTATGTAAAGCACAATGTCTAAAAATATCTTTCCAAACAAGTATATCTACTGCTTTTGATGAATGAAAATACGGCTTTAATACTTTTTTTAATAACTTGCCACTTTGTTCGATAATTATTTCAAATTCTTTAATGCAAGCAGAACGGTACATATCATATTCAATATCACTTTTATTTGCTTTTTGAAGTAAACCATAAGCTTTTTCAAGTGTGTCAGTGCATCTAATTAAATATGTAGTATCTAAAATCAAATCTAAAACCCAAATTATGTATTGTTAAAAGACAAAAATGATTAATTTTTATTTTAATTGACACTTATTAATATAATCATAATTCACTCGCTTCATTTTAATTACAAATTATATTTAATTATTATCTTATTAAACACTACTGCTACTCCATACCCCACCAAAGCACCGAATATTGCTCCACCAATTATATCAATTGGGAAATGAACCCCTACATAAACTCTTGAAAATGCAACTAATCCTGCAATTGTAAAGAAATAAGCTCTGTACTTTTTGAAGAAAAAAGACAAATAAATTGCAGCTGCAAAATTATTTACTGCATGAGATGAAGGAAATGATTTGCCTGCACCACAGCCAACCAAAAGCCGAACATTAGATAATGATGAGCAAGGGCGAATCCTACCAACTAATTCTTTAATAACATGACTTGAAACTTGGTCAGATATAATTACCATTACCAAAATTCCAATCACAATTGCTATCCCTTTTTTACCATTTTTCCAAATCAAAAAAGAAAGCCCTATTATGTAAACCAAAATCCAATTATTACTCGAAGTGATGAATGGCATTAACTTATCAAAGATTGGATTTGCAATATTGTGATTGCAAAAATAGAAGAGCCAAATATCTATACTTAAAAGAGTTTGCATAATTATCATTTTTTGAAAAAAGACATTTGCAATTTATATAAAAAATGTTAATTTAGCATTGCAGCAATCAAATAAAAATATAAAATATAAGAATAAAAGTGTTGAAAACTAATAGGTCTTGACTTTTAAAGACTTATGAATTTGTGGAAAAAAGCGTTTTTGGTATTAAGTAACAATTCCTTTTATTTGTAAGCATTAAATTTTAACAAATTGGTAAAGTATCCTCTAAATGAATTTCAAATGTTCATTTAGATACATCCCTCGGCATAAAGATAAGATAATTGTTAATTTTTGATGTTACTTTTAAAGAAATTAAGTGAATTTTCGCTTATAATTTTGTGAAGTAGTTTTTAAAACCTAACGCTAATGTTTTTGATACTATTATAAAAGCATTTCCAGTTTCTAAAATAAAATACTTATATAAGTTTGTAATAAAAAATACAACTAAAAAGTGAATTGATTTTAACCATATATTTTAAAAATGGGATTAAATCAATATGATATTCGTCTCTCTAAATTGAAAATTAAAATACTGTTTAAAAAATCTTTAATTTCGGATTTTTATGAAAATTTCTCGCCGATTTACGCAAAATGGAAAAAGTGCTTATGAGCTCTTTAATTACACAATGCGAACTTCAGCCATCAAGAATCCTGATGGCTCGACTGTCTTTGAAATGAGAAACATTGAGGTTCCTGCCCATTGGTCTCAAGTGGCTACTGATATATTAGCTCAAAAATATTTCCGCAAAACTGGTGTTCCACAAGTGGACGATTCTGGAGCTCCAATTTTGGATTCAGATGGCAAGCAAGTGCTTGGTGCTGAAACTACTCTAAAGCAAGTAGCTCATAGATTAGCTGGTGCTTGGAGATTTTGGGGTGAAAAATATAATTATTTTGATAGTGAAAAAGATGCACAAACTTTCTATGATGAATTAGTATATATGTTGCTTAACCAAAGTGCAGCACCCAATTCGCCACAATGGTTTAATACTGGTTTGCATTATGCTTATGGTATCACAGGCTCTGCACAAGGTCATTATTTTGTGGATCCTGATACAAAAGAATTAAAAAAATCACAAGATTCTTATTCAAGACCTCAACCACATGCTTGTTTTATTCAATCTGTTGAAGATGATATGCTTGCAGAAGGTGGGATTTTTGACTTAGTTACTCGTGAAGCAAGAATATTTAAATTTGGTAGTGGTACTGGTTCTAATTTTTCTAATCTTAGGGGAAAAGGGGAAAAATTATCTGGTGGGGGTGTATCATCAGGGTTAATGAGCTTCTTAAAGATTTTTGATAGAGCCGCTGGTGCTATCAAATCTGGCGGAACTACAAGGCGTGCAGCAAAAATGGTAATAGTTGATATTGATCACCCAGATGTGGAAGAATTTATCGACTGGAAAGCAAGGGAAGAAGAAAAAGTAGCTGCTCTTGTGGCTGGCTCTAAAGTAAATTCAGTATTTATGCAAGCTGTATTAGATTCGGCTTTGGATAAAGGTACAGATATTAAGAGCAATAATGCATTATCTATATTAGTGCAAAAAGCACTTAATAGAGGTGTGCCGATTGCGAGCGTTCAACGAGTGCTTGAATTAGTAGATCAAGGATTTACTTCAATTAATTTTGAAGTATTCAATACTCACTATGAAGGCGAAGCGTATATTACTGTAAGTGGTCAAAATTCAAATAACTCAATCAGAGTTTCAAATGACTTTATGAAAGCAGTTGAAAATGATGAAATGTGGGAATTGAAATGGAGAGCTTCAAACCAAATTTCTAAAAAAGTAAAAGCGAAAGACCTTTGGAATAAAATTAACTTGGCTGCTTGGAAATCTGCAGATCCGGGTTTGCAATATGATACTACTATCAACGAATGGCATACTTGCCCTGAAAGTGGTAGAATTAATGCATCTAATCCTTGCTCTGAATATATGTTTTTAGATGATACTGCTTGCAACTTAGCAAGTATCAACTTGGTTAAATTTTTCAATGAAGAAACTGGTATTTTCAATGTTGAAGATTACAAACACGCAATAAGATTATGGACTATAGTTTTAGAAATTTCAGTATTGATGGCTCAATTTCCTGCTAAAAATATGGCACAATTAAGCTATGACTTTAGAACACTTGGGCTTGGATATGCAAATCTTGGTACTTTATTAATGATGAATGGTATTCCTTATGATTCGCCAGAAGCACTTGCTTGGACTGGAGCTTTAACTTCAATTATGACTGGTCAATCTTATGCTACTTCTTCTGAAATGGCTAAAGAATTAGGTGCTTTTGATGGCCATGCTAAAAATTCAGCTCACATGCTTCGAGTAATGAGAAATCACAGAAGAGCAGCTTATAATGCAAACCCATCTGAATACGAAAATTTAACTATTCGTCCAATGGGTATTAGCCCTAAATATTGCCCTGATTATTTATTAAAGCCTGCAAAAGAAGTTTGGGATGATGCTGTAAACCTTGGCTCACTATATGGATACCGCAATGCACAAGCTACAGTAATTGCTCCTACTGGCACAATTGGATTAGTAATGGATTGTGATACTACTGGTATTGAACCTGATTTTGCTATTATTAAATACAAAAAACTTTCTGGTGGTGGATATTTCAAAATTGTAAATCAATCTGTTAGAAAAGCTTTAGTAAAACTTAACTATACTGATAATCAAATTGAAAATATTGAAAAATATTCAAAAGGACATGGTACTTTAATTGGCTGCCCTCATATTAATAATTCTACTTTAAAAGCAAAAGGCTTTACTGAAGAAAAATTAGCTGAAATTGAAAAACAACTTGATGATGTATTTGATATTAAATTTGCTTTTAATAAATGGACTTTAGGAGAAGATTTCTGCTTAGCTCTTGGATTTACTAAAGAAGAATCTGATGATAGCAGCTTTGATATGCTTGCTGCTCTTGGATTTAGCAATAAAGA
>JAYTXK010000193.1:0-3182 GCA_043743005.1 Ignavibacteriota bacterium | reverse complement strand
TAAAATAGTTTTAACTAATAATTTAGATCACGAAATTAAAATTACAAGTGTAAAAGTAACTCCAAGTTTTATAAAAGTAAACCTAAAAACTGGAGATAAAATCAAGCCAGGTCAAGATTTTCCACTTACTTGTACATTCAAAAATGCAAAATTAAGTGGTAAATTTGATGGAAATCTTATTATTCAAACTACTGAGCCTGATATGTCAATAATTGAATTACCACTTATGGGTATGGTAGATCCTTCAAAGTAATATATTTAGAAATAGGGGTATGTACAAAAATACCCCTAATATTAATATTATTGATTACCAAAATTTCTATTAATTGAAAAAATGTACTTTCTAATTTGAATTTCTTCAGAAATATTGATTTTGGATTTTTCAATCATTTCTGGCAATGTCTTTTCCCATTCTTCATTTGAATGATAAGTAGGGGAGTAAAGTGCATGGCAGCCTCCACATTTTCTAATGTATAATTTATATCCAGCATTCAAATCAGACAATGTTACATCTTTAAATTTAAGTTTTGTATATTCAATATCACATAAATCAGGCACTTTAATTATTGAAGCACATGATGTTATTAAAAAACAAATCAATATTATTTTAATAAAGTATTTCATTTTAAATTTATTGAAAATAATATTCTAAATTCAAACTTTTCTCTTTCTGTTAAAATCAAACTTCTATTTTTATCTTCTTCTTGACTTGCTTGCAATTTTGTAATTTGAGGCAAAGCGTTGAAAATAACCCACCAACTATCGCCAATATAAGTAAATGTTGGTCCTAAAAATAATGCTGAATGATTCAAACTTCCTTTTGAAACTTGATTGTAATTAACTGCTTCCAAACCAATTCCAAAATTATTTGATGGGAAATACATATATCCAGCATTTAAGTCATAACTTGTTACAAGATTTACTTCATCTATATTATTTACTGTTGACCAAGCCCATTCTGGTTCATAAGTAGCATTGAATGCAAAATAATTGTTCCCAATTTTCTTATCTAAAATTAACTTTAATTCTAACTCAAATTCGTGTGCTACTACTGTATATTCTGAATATAATGCCAAACCAATTGGGTCTGCCACTGGATCCATCAATTTATATTTCCATTCATTAGAAAATGAAACCTCAGTACCTTCTAATACAGAATTACCAGATTCGCCTGAAACTTCTTGTTGCAAATTCAAATAAAATGCAGTTTGCAAATTATCAGTTACACCCACTTCAAATTCTAATCTTTGTTTTAACTTTCTATATAAGTAAGATCTTCCTGTGTGTAAGGTATTCCAAAATTCAAAATCTTTTGAACCTTTTGGTAAAGTAAGTGATTGGTAAGTACGAGCAAAAATTCTGTCTTGTGAAAATGATGTATTAGTAAATAAAAACAAAGAAAATATAATCAGAATATAAAACTTACGCATCAAAAAAACCTTTAATAATAATGTTATTTTGTATTTGCAAATATTGCAAATGCAAAATAAGACTAATTTAGTCCTATATCAAATTATTTTTAGTGTTTTATTAAATATGTTTAAAAAAACTATTTAGAAAACAAAAAATTACTTGCCACATTTTGATAGATATATTTTTTTAGCACTTTCATTTCCAAGATCCATTGCTGCTTTTAAGTCAATACAAGCCCCCTTTCCATCAGCTGAATTGTATTTTACTATTCCTCTATTTGCAAGTATATCAGCCCTTTTGGGATTAATCTCTAAGCATTTGTCAAAGTCTGCAATTGCACCTTTCAAATCGTCCATTTGTGATTTGAGCAATCCTCTATTTCCTAAAGCATCTTCATTTTTAGAATCTAATTCTAATAATTTATTATAATCTATCATAGCTCCAGCATTGTCTTTCAATTGAGTTTTGCAAAAAGCACGTTGCATATAATTTAATTTATCCTCGGGTTTAGCTGTAATCGCAATATCATAATCTTTAATTGCATCTTCAAATCTATTTAAATTCATAAGACTTTCAGCTTTTCTTGTTCTAACATCATAATTTGATGGATTAGCTGTTAGTATTTCATTGAAAACTAAAACTGCATCAGTATAATATTTTAATGCAAAAAAGCACATTGATTTATTTAATTTCGCTTGTTCATTTTTGGGATTGATTTTTAATGCTGTTTCAAAATCAGGAATTGCTTCTTTATAATTTTTCAATCTCATTAATAAACTTCCTCTATTTGAATATGCAGATTCATCTTTTGGTTGCAGTCTAATTGCTGAGGAATAATCTTCAATAGCTGATTTGTAATCATTTAAATTAGTTTTTGCAAAGCCTCTATTATAGTATGATAAATAGTCTTTGTCATTCAAAGCTAAAAAAGAATTGTAATCTGCAATTGCTTCTTTAAAATTATTATTTAGTAAAAACAAACTTGCTCTTTGAGCAAAAGCATTTTCAAACTTTGGGTTTATTTCAATTTCACTACTGAAAGCTGATATAGCCTCATTTATTTTCTTTTGTTCCTTAAGTGTCAATCCTAATAGATAGTTAGCTTGTAATAAATCTTTTTTAAGCATCAATGCCCTTTTCAAATCTTTTTCTGCTTCAGAATATTTTTTGTTATCAAAATATGCATTTCCTCTTCCCAAAAATGCTAATTCATAAGATTCGTTTTTCTCAATTGTTGTAGTAAAGTTATCAATTGCTTTTTGCTTTTCATTCATATTTGCATAAACTATTCCCAAATTATAATAAGCATTATAATTCTCTGAATTAATTTTTATTACTTCTATAAAATCTTTTTCAGCTTCATGAAAATTTTTAATAGTATAATACAAATTTCCTCTATTTAAATAGTTATTTTCAATTAAAGGATTTAATGTAATAGATTTATTAAAGTCATTAAGTGCATTAGTATTATCACCCAATTGAAATCTTGCAAAACCTCTATTTGTAAAAGCCAAATCAAAATCTGGTTTCAACTTAATTGCTTCATCAAGCAAACTTATTGCACCTTTATAATCTTTATTTTGAATTTTCTTTAATGCACCTTTAAAAAGTCCATCAGCTTCGTCAGCAGCATATAATGATGAAAATGCTATTGTAAAAAGCAAAACAATTTTGATTGAAATAAATCTTCTCATATATTAAAAACCATTTTTAATTAAATTAATTATTTAAAGATATGATATTTTTTTTAATTATAAAATATATATTTT
>JAYTXK010000192.1:0-4678 GCA_043743005.1 Ignavibacteriota bacterium | reverse complement strand
TGAAATATGAAGTTCAAAGAGTAAGAGAATATTATTATAAAGCACGTACATCTCTAAGATCTGATGAAAAATATAGACTATTTCCAGCAGAAATAATGGATGCAATCTACTACCGTTTGCTTGAAAAAATTGAATTAAACGACTATAATGTTTTCCAAAAGAAAATAAAAGTATCAAATCTTCACAAAATAATGAATGCTTTAAAGCATTGGCTTTCAATTAAAATATTTATTAATAGATTAAAAAAATAATTTAAATTTAGTAACTTGACTAAAATTTATTCCTGAATAAAATCATTGAATTTAATTAATTGTTCAATTGTTCCCAAAATAATCAATTGGTCACTTGACAAAATAATATATTCTGGAGTAGGGTTAAGTTCAGCTAAATTATCTCTAATGATTCCTATTATTGTAGCACCTGTATTTTGTCTAATTCCTAAGTCCTTAATAGCTATTCCATTAAATTTACTATTTTCACCCATTTGATACTTTTCAATTTTCAAAACTTGGTTCCCTGTATTGAAAGTAGAATCTACTATATCAAGTACATGAGAATTTAAAGCAACGTTTGCAAGTTTTTCTCCACCAGTTGCATAAGGATTTATAATTCTATCAGCACCAGCCATTTTAAGTTTTTTTATAGTATTTTCATCATCAGATCGAGCAACTATAAAAAGATTTTTATTAAGCTCTCTTGCACTTAATACAACAAATACTGTAATGGCTGAATTGGAAGTAGCAACAATTAAAGATTTTGCTCTTTCTACTCCAACAAATTTTAAGGCTTCATCGTTAGTCGCATCAGCTTCATAAGCAATAATATTGTTTTTTTTAATAAATGCTGAATATTCATCTAAATTATTATCAATCACAATAAATGATTCATTTCGCTTCATTAATTCTTCAGCAACTATTTTGCCTACTCTACCAAACCCAACTAAGATTATATGATTATTTAAATTATCAATTACTTTTTTCATTTTTCTTTTTCCTCCTAAATCTAATATTTGTAGTGTAAAAAGATTTTCCATTATTACAGAAAATATAAAAAATAAACTCGAAATACCTAAACTTGCAATAAAGATGGTAAATATCATTCCATACTGACCCAATGGGTAAACTTCTTTATAGCCAATAGTAGATATAGTAGTAAAGGTCATAAAAAAAGCTTCCAAAAAGGAAGAATTGTAATCTGACCAAATTAATTTGTATCCAATTGTACCAATTAAAAGAGTTGATAATAAAATTAAAGACGGTAAAACTGGTCTTTTTAATTTTATATTGTTTTTGTCTTTATTAAATTTAACTATCATAAATTATATACTTTTATTATGTGCAATTTAAGAGATTTTTCTTAAATTAAAAAGATAAGATAAAAATTTATAATAAGTTCTTATCTTTGTTATTATATATATGTCCGATTTTTGAATTTAAATATGAATATTCTTCACTTAATGCCTCAATTTCCAATTCCATATAATGAAGGTGGAAAAATTGTTCTTTTCAATACTTTTAGAGAGCTTGCCGAACAAGGAAATAATGTTACAATGGTTTGTTTTTCAAATGCACAAATTGACAAGAATTACCTACTTGAAGCAAATAAATATGGAGAAGTAATTGTAATTAATCATTCGATGAAAAACAATAAATTTAGAATTGCTAAATCTGTTTTCACTCCTAAATCTATTTTTTTTGATAAACATTATAATAAAAAAATAGAGAAAGAAGTTTTTAAAATAGTAGAGAAAGGCAATTATGATATTGTTCAATGCGAACATTCTCCAATGGGTCAACTTGGCTTAGCTATTAGAAATAAATATGGTATTCCATTTTCAATTCGTTTGCATAATATTGAATTTGAAATTTGGCAAAGATATGCAGAATATTTACCAATTAAAAGTGTAAAGAAAATATATATAGCTGATCAAGCCAGACTAATCAAACAAGAAGAAACAGAAATATATGATAAAGCAGATATATGTATTACAATATCTAAAGATGATAAGCAAAAGGCTGAGATTTTGAATCCAAATGGTAATTATATTACTTCTCTTCCAGGTGTTGATTTGAACTATTGGAATTTAGAAACAATAGTTAAAAAAAATCCTTATGAAATGATTATTGCAACAACTTATAATTGGGTGCATAATGCTGATGGATTAAAATGGTTTTTAGATGAAGTTTTACCTATAATAAGGCAGAGCTTACCACATTCATATATTTCTATAATTGGTAAAAATCCACCAGAGTGGTTGAATAAATACAAAGACAAAGGTGTAAATTTACTTGGATATTTAAGTGATATTAGACCAAATATGAATACATCTTCTTTATATATTTCTCCACTTTTTGTAGGTAGTGGCATAAGAATAAAAATATTGGAAGCAATGGCAATGGGACTTCCTATTGTTTCAACTAAAGTTTCTGCTGAAGGAAATTTTGCAAGTGAAGATGAAGGGTTGCAAGTAAGTGATGAACCAAAAGAGTTTGCCCAACTTTGCATTAATCGTTTAAATTTTGCTGCTAAAGCAAAATCTGATGGTGAAGCTGGTAGAAAGTATATTGAAAATAATTTCAATTGGAAAAAAAATATTAAAATTATAATTGACAAATATAAAGAAATACTAGAATAGATTTATTTGATTTATTTAAAGAATTGGGAAACAAATTTATATGCTACATCATCAATTTATCAAAACTGCTAAAATGTTTAGTAAGAAATTAGCAATTATTGATAGAACAACTGGAAGAAAACTAACATATTCTGAAGCATTAATTGCCTCTCTAATTATTGCTGATAAACTAAAAAAATATGATAGTGGATTTATCGGTATTATGATACCCACATCTGCTGGAGGTGTGCTTGCAATAATTGGTGCTTTGTTTAGTGGTAGAATTCCAGTAATGATAAATTATTCAACAGGTGCAGAAAAAAACTGTTTATACGCACAAGAAAAATGTGATTTTAAATACATTATTACTTCAAGAGCTTTAATACAAAAAATTAATTGCAATTATGTAGAAGGAATGATTTTCATTGAAGATATTATACAAACTATAACTGTAATTGATAAGTTGAAATTTGCTTTGAAAGCACAATTACCATTTAAAGTTTTATCAAAGTTTGTTCATATAGGTAATGAGGAAGATAATGCAATAATTCTATTTACAAGTGGAAGTGAGAAAGACCCAAAAGCAGTACAACTTAGCCATAAAAACTTTAATGCTAATCTTAATAGTCTTACTAATGCTTATTCTTTAAATTCTAATGATATATTTTTAGCTAACTTACCTTTATTTCATGTTTTTGGACAAATAGCTCATCTTTGGATACCTTTTAACAAAGGAATGACTATTGTAACTTATGCAAACCCACTAGATTATAAAACAATATGTGACATAATTAGAGAAGAAAAAGTTACAATTGTAGTTGGTACACCAAGTTTTCTTTCTGGTTATCTTGCCAAATCTCAAATTGGTGATTTTGAAACTTGTAGAATTCTAATTGCTGGTGCAGATAAAAGCCCTTTAAGTCTTCATAAAGGATTTTTAGAAATGCACAATAAAATTATTTTAGAAGCCTATGGAACAACAGAGACCTCACCAGCTCTAACTGTAAATAATTTTAAAAATAACAAAATAGGGAGTTGTGGGAAGCCTTTACAGGGTGTTAAACTTAAAATTGAAAATTATGAAAATGGAAATGAATGTCAAATTAATGAAATAGGTAAAATATTAGTCAAAGGTGAAAATGTAATGAAAGGTTATTTTGATGACTTTGAACAAACAACAATTGCTTTGAGACATGGTTGGTATGATACTGGAGATATGGGTTATTTTGATGAAGATGGATTTTTATGGCATTCTGGTAGATTAAGGAGATTTGTTAAAATAGGAGGAGAAATGGTTTCTTTAGTCAAAGTGGAGAATATATTAGAAAATATTTTACCAGAAAAGATTAAGTGTTGTATTGTTGAACTTCCAGATCAATTAAAAGGAGCAAAACTCATTGCTGTTATATCTCAAAATATAGATACTAAAGAAATATTAAATAAAATGTCTGAGCAACTACCAAATATATTTTTGCCAAAACAATTTGTTGTTATTGAAGATTTACCACAAATGGGTAGTGGAAAATTGGATTTTAGAACAATAACTGAATTAGTAAGAAATATGATTAAATAAATATTTGAAAATATTAACATATTATTTAAATAAAAGTGAATTAATGAAATTAACAGAAGAACAAAAAGAAATAATAAATTCAGTTGGGAATATTAAAATCAATGCAGTTGCAGGTTCTGGTAAAACAACTACAATTATAGAATATGCGAAATCAAGACCTAAATCAAGCAAAATTTTGTATTTAGCATTTAATAAATCTGTTAAAATTGAAGCATCAAAAAGATTTACTGAGAGTGGTTTGAATAATGTTAAAATTGAAACAGCCCATTCACTTGCTTATAAACATATAGTATTTAATAGCAAATTCAATGTTAAATTACATGGGTATAAAACTCATGAAATTGTAGAGTTATTGAATTTGAAAGGAAATGATGAAAAACATACTGAGTTTGTTATTGCAAATCATATTAATAAATTTATTTCGTTTTATTGCAACAGCAACAAAACAAAAGTTAGAGAATTAAACTATTTAGATACAATATTTGATAATA
>JAYTXK010000191.1:0-2163 GCA_043743005.1 Ignavibacteriota bacterium | reverse complement strand
CATTATCAAGACTGAAAGAAATTTCAGCATTTGCAACTACTGGATTTGGAAAAGCAGCATTCAAAGAAAAACCATAAGCAATTGCTGGCTTTTCATCACTTACAGAAGTTACACTTTGAGTTGCATCAGCAGTTAGATATTTAATATTTTGAACTACTCTATAATCACATATCATTTGTTGAACGATATCAGGGAATTTAGCTGCTGCATCAGTACCAGTTATTTTTCTAGTTTCTAACCAAACTAATGGAACTTGGTTAATACTTGGAACTATTTCAGGCATTTTAGTATTTTTTTGGAAATTTATATCATTAGTAGCATAAACTGGAGTTGACCAAGTATTTTTTCCCACTTCTTTATAACTAAGCATAATATCAGTAGTATAAACAGTATCTAATGCTTGATCTACATCAGCAGCAGGCGAGCCAACAGATTGAATTACTTTTACTCCACTAACTGGGATTGGTCCTCTATTAATATTATAAGCTAAGTATTTTGCAACTAAAAATTTGCCATCTTTTGTTTTAGCAAGTTGGATTTCATTTCCAAATTTATTTGATTCTATTCTATATCTACTTGGAAATGATGTTCCAGTTGATGCATTCCAAGAAATAATATCAGGTCTTCCAAATTTCATATCAATAGCTCCAACTTTTGCTAAAGACCATACTCCATTTTTGAATGAAGCTTCAACCACTTCAAAAACTTGTTTTTGAGAAGTATTATTTGTAAAATAAGAGCAGAAAATAAAACTATATTGATCTTGAGCAGTTACAACAAGGCTATTCCCATCATAAGAAGCAATAGAAAAAGTAACATTATCAGTAACATTGTTTACAATTTGAGTTTTTGCAAACTCTAATATCATACTTGATGGGATTTTATTTGCATCAAATTTTGTCCAAGTATTTCCTTTGTCTGTAGATTTTGAAACAGCAGGTACTCTAACTTCAGAATTGTCGGAAAAGAAATTACAAACCGATGAGTAAATATTACCATTAATATCACATGATATATCAATTGGAGAAATATACCAAGATGCATCTTTTGTAGCTTGAAAAGGTGCACCAAATTGAGAATTTGACCATTCAGTAGGAAGAGTCGAGGCAGCAAAGTCCTCATCTTTAAATCCCCAACCTATAAACCCATATTTTAAATTATCTAAAGTAGTATTTGCAGAATTACTTCTATTAAATGGTTGTGCTGCAGAATAAGCATATCCCTTTCCATTTGCATCAATATAAGGAACAAATTTCATTCTTTCCCACCAGTAATTGAATCCTGTATTATTTTTATCTGCACCATTAAAAACTATTGAATACGATTGAGATGAGCCAGAAATATTAAATAATGTATGATCAAAGTTAGTATAAGTTCCAGCAACTTTTGGTACTGTTAATGTAGTTGTTAAGTATTGGAAATCACTAAATACGTTTGTACCTTTTGTATTTGCAATAGTAAAAGAAGGATAAACTTCAATATCAGGACCATCATAAATATTTCTTGCTCCCCATTTTCCTCCCATATCCATAGAATAAACAAGTTGTATTGTACTACCAACAACAGCACCTCCAGAAATTTTTCTATTATTATAAATTAAAGCAATAGCACCTGATATTGGCTCATAAACAAAGTGAGTTCCATAACTATAAAAAGTATATTCAGCATTTTCAATTTCTGCTACTTGAGTAGCAACTCCTTGAATAGAATTACCCTTGCTATCAGAAGAAACAAAAGTTGGGATATTACCATAAACTTCGGGTAAAAGCTCTGGGAAGTGCAACACTCTTGGTTTGATTGGTTCATTTTTGAAATTATTTGGTGTAGAATAATTAGAACCATAGTTTGCTACAATTAGCAAAGCCAAAAGAAGTGAAAGTTTTTTCATATTAAACCTTTTTTTAATAAATTAACAATTAATTAACATTTGTGATTTTCTGAATAAGAAATTTCTCAATTTAACTATATTTATGTGGACTGACAAATAAATTATGAATTGATACATAATTTTTAATAAATTTACAATTGCAACTATACTAAAGACACTTCAATTCTTCAAAAAGTTACAAACTAAATTTTAAATTTTAAAAAACAATTTATAAAATAAACTAACGTTTTTACACTTAGTCAAATTTCAATTTACAAAATAATACTAAAAATGTC
>JAYTXK010000190.1:0-12564 GCA_043743005.1 Ignavibacteriota bacterium | reverse complement strand
TTAATATATAAAAAAAAGCCCTAAAGAATTTCTTCAAAAGGGCTTTATTTTTTAGGCTGCATGCCTTGATATTAATTAGCTTTTTGGTTCTGAAATAATTATAGCATCTTCCATAACTACGCTATCATCAACCAACACAAAGTCATCATCATCAATTTTAATTGCATTTCCAATAACTTGCTTTACATCTTCAAATTCATCGTCATTTCTGCCAAATATATTACCAGTTACAGACATAACATTCATTTCTTGATATGCTCTAAGACCAGTACCAGCAGGAATTAATTGTCCAAGAATAATATTCTCTTTCAAGCCTTGCAAGTAATCTACTTTACCAGAAACTGAAGCATCAGAAAGCACTCTAGTAGTTTCTTGGAATGAAGCAGCAGAAAGCCAACTTTCTGTAGTAAGAGATGCTTGAGTAATACCTAATAAGATTGGTTCAGCAATAGCCGTTTCACAAGGGCGAGTTTCGGCAACTGCTTTATCTTTCTTCTTCAGCTCATTATTAGCTTCACGTACTTTCTTTTTGCTATAAATATGACCTTCTTTAAACTTAGAATCGCCTTTTTCAGTTACAACAACTAAGCCTTTCATTCTATTATTTTCAGTATTAAATTTAGATTTGTCGATATGATCATTTTCTAATAAATGTGAATCTCCAGAATCTAAAACTCTAACTTTTTGTAACATTTGACGTACAATTGCTTCAATGTGTTTGTCATTTAATTTCACCCCTTGCATACGGTAAACTTCTTGAATTTCGTTTACAAGATATTCTTGAACTGCATTTGCACCTTTGATTCTCAATATATCATGAGGATTGATAGAACCTTCAGTTAGTCTATCACCAGCTCTCACAAAATCTTGATCTTGAACCAAAATATGCTTTCCAACTGCAACCAAATATTCAGTTCTAGTAATTCCATCTTGTGAAGTTACAACAACTACTCTTTGACCACGTTTGTGTTTATCAAATGAAACAAATCCATCAATTTCAGATACAATTGCAGGACCTTGAGGAGCTCTTGCTTCAAATAACTCAGTTACTCTCGGCAAACCTCCAGTAATATCTCTTGTTCTACCCATATCTCTTGGGATTTTTACAAGTGAAGACCCAACTCCTACTATTTCATTATCTTCAACTCTAATTTGAGCTCTTGAAGGAATGTTATATGTTCTTATTACATTTTCTTTATCATCTACAATTTCAATCATAGGTGATTTGGTTTTATCTCTTGTATCAATTACTACTTTTGTGATGTGTCCAGTTTGTTCGTCATTTACTTCACGATAAGTAACATTTGGCATCAAATCTCTGTATCTTATTTTACCAGCAGATTCAGTAATAATAGTTGAGTTATATGGATCCCATTCAAAAATCATTTTACCTTTTTTGACAGCTTGACCGTCTTTAACCATCAAGATAGCACCATAAATTGCATCGTAATGAGTTAATTTTCTACTTGAATCAGGTTCAATTATGTTAATTACACCACTACGGCTAACTACAACGCTTATTTCACCTTCTTCTCCATCAAAAGATACAACTCTCATATTTTCAAATTCAATAACTCCATCAAATTTTGCAACAACAGAAGATTGAGAAGCAATTAATGAGGCAGTACCACCTGTGTGGAAAGTACGAAGAGTAAGCTGTGTACCAGGCTCTCCAATAGATTGTGATGCAATTGTACCAACTGCTTCTCCAGTATCAACAATTTTACTAGTAGCAAGATTTCTACCATAGCAAAGAGAGCATACACCTTTTTCAGCTTCACAAGTCAATACTGAACGAATTAATACTGATTCAACAGCAGATTCTTCAATTTTGTCAGCTTTACTTTCATCAATTAATTCTTTAGCTTTTACAAGAATTGTATTAGTTAAAGGATCATAAACATCTTTTAAAGTTACACGTCCCAAAATTCTTTCATATAAAGGCTCTTTAACATCTTCACCATCTTTCAATGCAGTCATTTGAACACCACGAATAGTGTGGCAATCATAAACTGAAATGATAACATCTTGAGCAACATCATGAAGTCTTCTTGTCAAATATCCAGCATCAGCTGTTTTCAAAGCCGTATCAGCCAAACCTTTACGAGCACCGTGTGTAGAAATGAAATATTCTAATATTGACAAACCTTCTTTAAAGTTTGAAATAATTGGATTTTCAATCAATTCACCTGTCGAACCAGAAATTGATTTCTTAGGTTTTGCCATCAAACCACGCATTCCAGCAAGTTGACGAATTTGCTCTTTAGAACCTCTGGCTTGAGAGTCAAGCATCATCCAAAAAGTATTAAATCCTTGTTTGTCTTTAGATATTTCAGAATATAATTTATCGGCAACTCTATTTGTAGCAGTTGACCAAGTATCAATAATTTTGTTATATCTTTCACCAGATGAAATTACTCCATTTATATAAGCATTTTCAATATTATCAATTTTACCTTGAGCAACATTAATAATTTCTACTTTTTCTTCTGGAATAATTACATCATGAATACTTACAGACAATCCACCTTTAGTAGCGTGAGTAAATCCAAGTTGTTTCAATTCATCTAAGAAAACAACAGCTTTATCAAGACCTGCAGTTCTAAAACAAGTACCAATAATTTGTCTTAATCTTTTCTTAGTCAAAAGTTCATTAATATAACCTAATTCTTCAGGCACAATTCTATTAAATATTAATCTACCAGTAGTAGTTTCAATTAAATTCCCATTATGTCTAACTTTAATTTTTGCGTGTAAGTCTAATTTTTTAGCATCATAAGCAATCAATACTTCATCATAAGAAGCATAAGATTTTCCCTCACCTACAACTCCAAGTTTCATTTTTGTCAAATAGTATGCACCCAAGACCATATCTTGAGATGGTACAGCAATTGGGTCGCCATTTTGAGTATGCATAATATTATGTGGAGCCAAAATCAAAAGCATTGATTCTAACTGAGCTTCAAAACTAATTGGCAAATGGACAGCCATTTGATCACCATCAAAATCGGCGTTAAATGCTGTACATACTAGAGGGTGAAGCTGAATAGCTTTACCTTCAATCAATCTTGGTTGGAATGCTTGAATACCAAGTCTGTGAAGAGTTGGAGCACGGTTTAGAAGTACAGGGTGCCCTTCAATTACCTTTTCCAAAATATCATAAACTTCATTTGTTTTTCTTTCAACTAATTTCTTAGCACTTTTAACAGTTTTTACGTGACCACGTTCAATCAGCTTTCTAATGATAAATGGTTTGAATAATTCAACTGCCATTTCTTTTGGCAAACCGCATTCGTGAATTTTTAATTCAGGACCTACAACAATTACCGAACGACCAGAATAATCAACACGTTTACCTAATAAGTTTTGACGGAATCGACCTGTTTTACCTTTAAGAGTATCAGCCAATGATTTTAAAGCACGTTGAGATTCACTTCTTACAGCACGACGGCTATTATCAAACAAAGCATCAACTGCTTCTTGAAGCATACGTTTTTCATTTCTTAAAATTACTTCAGGAGCTTTAATATCAATTAATCTTTTTAAACGATTATTTCTGATAATTACACGGCGATATAAGTCATTCAAATCTGAAGTAGCAAATCTACCACCTTCCAAAGGTACAAGTGGACGTAAATCTGGTGGAGTAACAGGTACTACATCAAGTACCATCCATTCAGGTTTATTTGCAGTAAAGCCATTTTCATCAGCTGAAAATGAATTTAATATTCTTAATCTTTTTAATAAGTCAGCTTTCTTTTGTTGAGAAGTTTCATTTTTCAATCTTTCTTTATGCTCAACATAATCTTTTTCAGGATCAACTCTACGAAGCATTTCTTTAACAGCTTCACCACCTATCAAAGCAATGAATTTATCTGGATCTTCAAAGTCTAAATCGTGATCTTCTTTTGATAACGAATCCAATACATCAAGATATTGTTCTTCTGTTAATAAATCTTTAGTTTGAAGACCTGTTTTACCAGGTTGAACTACTACATAAGATTCATAATAAGAAATTCTTTCAATATCTTTAGTAGCCATTCCAAGGATACCACTAATTTTACTTGGTAGAGAACGCAAAAACCAAATATGAATTACTGGAACAGCAAGCATAATGTGTCCCATTCTTTCACGACGAACAGATTTTTGAGTTACTTCAACACCACATCTATCGCAAACAATGCCTTTATATCTTATTCTTTTGTATTTGCCACAAGCACATTCCCAATCTCTAATTGGACCGAAAATTTTCTCACAAAATAAACCATCTTTTTCTGGTCTAAAAGAACGATAGTTGATAGTTTCTGGTTTTGTTACCTCTCCATGCGAACGATTCAAAATATCATCTGGTGAAGATATTTTAATGGAGATTTTACTAAAACCTTTTTTAGGGATTGATTTAGTAATCATAATATGGAACCCCTACAGTTATAATTTATAATATTAATTTCAAATTTAAATAAAAAACAAATCAAGAACATAAAAATACTCATTGTACTATTCAATTGCTACATCCAAACATAATCCTTGAAGTTCTCTAATTAATACATTAAATGACTCTGGGATATTTGGATCAGGCATATTATCACCTTTTACAATTGCTTCATACATTTTTGCACGACCTTGAACATCATCAGATTTCAAAGTAATCATTTCTTGTAAAGTATAAGCAGCACCATAAGCCTCCAATGCCCATACCTCCATTTCTCCTAATCTTTGACCACCAAATTGAGCTTTACCACCAAGAGGTTGTTGAGTGATTAATGAGTATGGACCTATAGATCTTGCGTGAAGTTTATCTGCAACCAAGTGAGATAGTTTCAACATATAGATATAACCTACTGTTACTTTATCATCAAATGGGTCACCAGTGCGACCATCAAACAAAGTCAATTTACCTTCTCTCGGAAGACCTGCTTTTTCTAAATAATCTCCAACTTCATCCCAAGTTGCACCATCAAAAATAGGAGTTGCAAAATGAACACCTAATTTATTTCCTGCCCAGCCAAGTGCTGTTTCATATAGCTGACCAAGGTTCATACGTGATGGTACACCCAATGGGTTTAATACTATATCAACTGGAGTTCCATCTGGCATAAAAGGCATATCTTCAGCTTTTACTATTTTAGATACAATACCTTTATTTCCGTGACGACCAGCCATTTTATCACCAACTTGTAATTTACGTTTTTTAGCAACATAAACTTTAGCCATTTGTAAAATACCCGGTTGTAATTCGTCTCCAGCAGCTAATTTATTTTTTTCAGAGCGATAATCAGATTTGATACCTTCTCTTACTCTCAAATAGCTATTATACATTTCTTTAATAACATCAGATTTATCTTCATCTGTTACTATTCTAACTGAAACATCTAATAATTCAGGTTTCAAAGTACCAGTAATATATTTTTCTTTTACATCATTTGCAGTTACAGTAGATCCACTTCTAAATACATTAACATTATTATTAAGTATCATACCAAGGATAGTATCACCATCAAGTAATTTACTTAATCTTTCAATAAATTCGTCATCTAATACTTTTAATGATCTACGTTCTCTATTATTTAATTGTTCTTGTCTTTTCTTTTCGTCGCTTCTTGCATCTTTATCAGAGCTAATTAATCTACGAGTGAATAATTTAGTATTAATTACAATTCCTTTCAAGCCCGGTGTAGCTTTCAATGATACATCTTTTACATCTCCAGCTTTATCTCCAAAGATTGCACGTAAAAGTTTTTCTTCAGGAGTTGGGTCAGTTTCACCTTTTGGTGTAATTTTACCAATTAATATATCTCCTTCTTCGATTTTAGCACCAATCCTTACTATACCGTATTCATCTAAATCCTTAGTTGCTTCTTCACTTACATTTGGAATTTCACGAGTAAATTCTTCCTCTCCACGTTTTGTATCTCTTACTTGAAGTGTAAATTCTTCGATATGAATTGAAGTAAATATATCTTCAGCAACCATTCTTTCACTAATAATAATCGCATCTTCAAAGTTATAACCTCTCCATGGCATAAATGCAACTAAGATGTTTTGACCCAATCCTAATTCACCTGTTTCAGTAGCAGCACCATCGCAAAGTGGCTGCCCTTTTACTACTTTATCTCCAGCTCTAACAAGAGGCTTTTGATTGATACAAGTATCTTGGTTAGTTCTAAAGAATTTTAATAATTTATAAGTTTTAGTATTTGAATATTCAAATCCTATAATTTTTTCTCTATCATTTCTAACATCTTCATATTTTACTCTAATTGTATCTGAAGATACATATTCAACTATACCATCTTCCTCAGCTAAAAACATTGTACGAGAATCTTTTGCTGCTCTTGCTTCCATACCAGTTCCAACAAGTGGAGCTTTTGGTCTTAAAAGTGGCACTGCTTGACGTTGCATATTAGAGCCCATCAAAGCACGATTGGCATCATCATGTTCAAGGAAAGGAATTAACGATGATGCAACTGAAGTAATTTGATCTGTAGATACATCCATATAGCTAATTTCTATAGGCAATACTTCAATAAAGTCCCCAGAGCTTCTTGCTTTTACTTTAGGACCAATAATATTTCCTTCACCATCCACAGGAGTAGAAGCTGGTACAATAAAACTACCATCTTCTTTTTCAGCTGTTATATAAACAACTTCATTAGAAACTTTACCATCTCTAACTATTAGATATGGAGTTTCGATAAATCCTAAGTGATTGATTTTAGCATGAATTGCAAGTGAAGAAATCAAACCAATGTTTGGACCTTCGGGAGTTTCAATAGGACAAAGACGACCATAGTGAGTATAGTGAACGTCACGTACCTCAAATCCAGCTCTTTCTCTTGTCAAACCACCAGGACCAAGGGCAGAAGTTCTTCTTTTGTGAGTAATTTCAGCTAAAGGATTTGTTTGATCCATAAATTGTGATAATTGATTAGTTCCAAAGAATTGATTAACTACTGAACTTATTGTTCTAGCATTAACTAATTCAGAAGGAGTTAAATTTTCACCATCATGAATACTTAATCTTTCTTTAATTGTACGAGCCATTCTGGCAAGTCCAACATTAAATTGTGAACCTAATTGTTCACCTACTGTACGCACTCTTCTATTACCTAAGTGATCAATATCATCACCAGATTGTTTGTTAGTATGTAGTTTAATTAAGTGTTTGATTATAGAAACAATATCTTCATTTGTTAATGTAGTTGTTTCTAAAGGAATTTCTAATTTTAATTTATCATTAATTCTAAATCTACCTACTTCACCAAGATCGTATCTTTTAGAATTAAAAAACATTCTTTCTAATAATGCAGCAGCAGTTTCAATATCAGGTGGTTCACTTGAACGTAATTGTCTATAAATTACTTCCAAGGCATCTTCACGAGTTTTTGAAGTATCTTTAGTTAATGTTCTTGCAATCAAAGGTTCATCAGCAGCATCTTTGTAACTAAATATTTTAAATGAAGCAAGTTCTGCTTCTTGCATTTGAGCATAAAGCACTTCATCAATTACTATATCTCTTGAAGCTAAGATTTCACCAGTAGAAAGGTCAAATACATCAGAAGCAATTCTTCTTCCAATTAATTCTTCATTTAATTCTTCTGGTTTTATTTCAATTGACAAATCAAATAAATTCAAAATATCTTCATCAGAAGAATAACCTAAAGCTCTTAATAGAGTAGTAACTGGGAATTTTTTCTTTCTATCAATATAAGCAAACATTACTTCGTGAATATCAGTAGTAAACTCAACCCAAGAACCTCTAAATGGGATAATACGAGCAGTATAAATTCTCATACCATTTGGGTGAACTGCATCATCAAAAAACACACCCGGTGAACGGTGAATTTGACTTACAATTACACGTTCAGCACCATTAATTATAAAAGTACCACGTGGTGTCATTGATGGAATATTACCAAGATAAACTTCTTGTTCAACCGCTTCAATATAATCTTCAGATTCTTTATCAGCTTTACTTGATAATCTCAATTTAGCTTTTAAAGGCTTAGAATATGTCAATTCTCTTTCTCTACATTCTTCTTCAGAATATTTAGGTTTTTCAATTGTATATTCCAAAAATTCCAATTGAAAAATAGAAGAAGAGTCTTCAATTGGAAAGTTTTGCATAAATGCAGCTTGCAATCCAATTGGGCGACGTTTTGCAGCTGGAGTTTCCTCTTGTAGGAAATCTCTAAATGCTTCTACTTGAATATTTAATAAATCAGGATATTGACCATACTGTTGTGAGTTGGAGAAAGATATTCTTTTTCTCAACCTTATAACACCATTGCCCGACTCTAATAATTGTACATTTGAAAGCAAGTCAGTTTTATTTTTAGTATCATTTGAGTTCATTGCGATATTAGAATCCACAAAGACCCCCTTTTGCTTAGTTTGATAAAAAAAGGATTTTTTGATAAATTCCATATTAGAAATTCATCAAAAAATCCTTGTGCTAATTTGTAAGAAAATATATTGAAGACATTTTTAGTTTCTGATTCATTTTAAAATAAAATACGGGGAAAGTAACAAAAAGTTACTTCCCCAATTTTTGAAAGTTCAAATAGAATTACTTAAGAACTACTTTTGCACCAGCTTCTTCAAGTTTCTTTTTGATATCTTCAGCATCAGCTTTAGAAGTAGCTTCTTTAACTACTTTTGGAGCTCCATCAACTAAATCTTTAGCTTCTTTCAAACCAAGACCAGTGATTTCTCTTACTGCTTTGATTACATTAAGTTTGTTTGCACCAACTTCAGATAATTCAACATCAAATTCAGTTTTTTCTTCTTCTTTAGCAGCTTCAGCTGGAGCTGCACCAGCAGCCATCATCATAGGAGCTGCAGCAGTTACACCAAATTTTTCTTCTAATGCTTTTTTAAGATCAGATGCTTCCATAAGAGTAAGAGCTGATATTTCTTCTACTAATTTTTCTACTTTAGACATTTTATTATTCCTAATAAATAAGTTGTGATTTTAAATATTTTTATTTTTTATATTAAGCGACGTTTTTCTTTGCAGATTCTTCAATTACTGAAGCCAAGTCGCGCATTACTGCATTGATTGAACCTACTATACCACTAATTGGAGAGTCTAATGATCTCAAAATTCCTGAGATTATATCTTCTTTCGTTGGTAATTCAGAAAGCTCTTTAAGTTTAGTACTATCATAAACTACCCCTTCAATTATTGCAGCTTTAAAAACAGGTTTTTCTGTTTTGTCCGATGATTCTTTTATTATTTTGGCAGGCTCAGATGGGCTTTCACCACCAAATATTATCGCACTTTGTCCAACATAAACATCATCAGGAAATTCAAATTTACCTGATTCTTTAGCAGCAATTTTGATAAGAGTGTTCTTAGCAACTTGCATAGTAATGCCTTTTTCTTTGAGTTTTCTACGAAACTCAATAGTTTCCTTAACAGTCATTCTTTCGAAATTAACTAAGTAAACACAATGTGCATTATTAAATTTCTCAGCAAGTCCCGCAACAGTTTCTCTTTTTTTTGCTGGTGTTATCATTTTTAATTTACCATTATTAATTTAAGTCTTATACTCGTTTCCACATTAATTAATGTGAGAAGCGAAACTAATACAAGAGTGCGTAATTTTTATTTTAACGTTAAAACTATTTAATCTTTAAAAAAGTGTTCTGCAATTACAACACTTGCACCCATAGAAGAGCTAATATGAACACTACGTACATATTTTCCTTTTGCTGTTAATGGCTTAGCTTTAAGTATTGAATTATAGAATGTAGTTACGTTTTCTTTTAATTTATTAGTTTCAAAAGAACATTTACCAACTGCAGCTGCAATATTTCCTGCTTTATCAACACGGAACTCTATCTTACCAGCTTTCAATTCGTTTACTGCTTTTGTTACATCAAAAGTTACTGTTCCTACTTTAGGATTAGGCATCAAACCACGTGGACCTAAAATACGACCTAATTTACCAACTTCACCCATTACATCTGGAGTTGCTACAATCACATCAATATCAGACCAACCTGATTTAATTTTTTCTACATATTCTTCCAAACCTGCAAAATCAGCACCAGCGTCTAATGCTTCTTTATCTTTAGGAGATTTGGCAAATACTAATATTTTAACTGTTTTACCAGTACCATTTGGAAGTGATACAGTACCACGTACCATTTGATCGGCTTTACGAGGGTCAACTCCCAACTTCATTGATATTTCAAAAGACTCATCAAATTTAGCAGTTGCACATTTTTTAATTGCATCTATAGCTTCTTCTAATGAATATGACTTAGTTGGGTCAATGTTCTTTAGAAGTGCTTTATATCTTTTACCACGAGTTCTCATTTTTTCACATTTGTTAATTTATTAAAGAATATATTTATTAGTCTTTATATGTAATACCCATACTTCTGGCAGTACCTTTTATCATATCTACTGCTGCTTCCATAGTATCACAATTTAAATCTTGCATTTTAATTTTAGCGATATCTTCGCATTGAGCTTTAGTTATTGCACCTACTTTCTTTTTATTAGGTTCAGCCGACCCACTCTTCAAATTTAATGCTTTTAAAATCAATACCGGAGCCGGTGGTGATTTTGTTACAAATGTGAACGACTTGTCGGTAAAGAAAGTTACTACCGACGGGATAATTAATCCAGTCTCTTTTGCAGTTTTAGCGTTAAACTGCTTAACGAATTCCATACCGTTCAAACCTCGCTGACCGAAAGCTGGACCTACTGGTGGGGCCATTGTCGCTTCGCCTGCTTTTAATTGTAGTTTAAACGTACCAGCTACTTTTTTTGCCATTGTACTATCTTTTTATTAAAAAATAAAATAAAACTCTTAATGATTCTCGTATTCTACTTGGCTAAAGTCCAATTCTACTGGAGTTTTTCTTCCCAGAATTCCAACTTCAACTTTTAATTTTTGTTTTTCGTTATTAACTTCTTTTACGGTGCCAGTGAAAGAATTAAATGGACCATCTATTACTTTAACTGGATCGCCAATTTGAAATTTAGTTTCAATTGTTGCAATATCTTTTCTTTCTTCTACCCTACCTAAGATTTTCTCTATTTCGTGAAGCTGCAAAGGAACTGGATCCTTTTTACGTCCCACAAAACTTACCACCGAAGGTATATTTGATATTACATCAAATACTTTCTTATCTAATACAACATTGACTAATATATAACCAGGCAAAAAATTCTTTACCCTTGTTCTTCTTTTACCATTTCTTATCTCAAAAACTGTCTCTTGAGGTATCACCACTTCAGCTATTTTTTCTTCAAGTCCTAACCTTTTGGCTTCAGCTTCTATAGAAACCTTTACTTTTTGTTCATGACTTGTAAAAGTACGCAAAGCATACCATTTTAGTTCAGTTCCTTGTTGAATAACTATTGTTTCATTCATTATAATTATCTGTAAATTAGAAAATTTTTGTAAGAGACCAAGAAAGACCTGTATCTATTAACAAAACAACTATGGTTATAACTGCAGTTACTACTACCACTACAACAGTTGATTCTTGAAGTTGCTCTTGAGTTGGCCATGATACTTTTTTCATCTCTGATGAAACATCAACTGCAAATCGTTTTATACTATTTATCATATTAAAATTCACATTAGATATAAAAACTAAACTCTTAAATATGCTTATATAAGCAATGCGCGGAAGGCAGGAATCGAACCCGCAGCCTACGGTTTTGGAGACCGCCACTCTACCAATTGAGCTACTTCCGCAAAATACCCGTGAGCTAGCGAGCGGACTTGAACCGCCGACCTCGTCCTTACCAAGGACGTGCTCTACCAGCTGAGCTACACCAGCAATTAAAGTTAATCAATTAATTAACTATATTTGCATTTCAAAGAAAAAAAATTGAGATTGAAAAACCTCAATTTTAAATAAAATATATGTAATCTACAACCAATGTTTTGAGCGGGAGACGAGACTCGAACCCGCGACCCTCAGCTTGGAAGGCTGATGCTCTACCAACTGAGCTACTCCCGCACTTCAATAACATATAACTTTTAAATTGGTGGGCAGAGCAGGATTTGAACCTACGTAGGGGGAACCCCAACAGATTTACAGTCTGTCCCGTTTGACCGCTTCGGTATCTGCCCATGATTTAGCTTACAAAATTAACTGATTATTTTTATAATTCCAAATCTTTTTTTATTTTTGTAGATAATATTTTGATATATTATATATATGTAAAATTTCTTTTATACCTAATTTAATATCTAACTTATTAATTCATATAGATTTAAATATTATTAATTTATTTTTTATTAATTATTTAATTCTTGGTAAAGTCAATTTATAAACAAATTTTTCAAAAGATGTTTTTTGGGTAAGTTTGGAATGAATTAATTTAAGTAAATAGCTTTATTCAACAACAAAATTGAATGACTTACTAGTGTTATTAAATTGTAAGTTTAGTATATATGAGCCTTTTGAAATATTTGATGTATTTATTTTTATCATATTATTTTGAATTATAGAAGAATTATGTAACACTTCTTGACCTATGTTATTTATAACTCTATATGTTATTTGGGTATTATTAATATTTTGTAAATT
>JAYTXK010000189.1:0-2261 GCA_043743005.1 Ignavibacteriota bacterium | reverse complement strand
TCCTTTATTAGCATAAGCAAGATAATTACTTGAATCTATTAATATTGCACTATCTAATAATTCAATTGCTTTATTATAGTATTTTGATTTAATAAGTAGATTTGAATTTTCAATTAATTCATAAGCCTTCAAATTTGTTCTTGCCAATGAGTAGTTTAAATTCTCAATTAAATATTCATCTTCAAATTCTTTATATCCTTTTGCAGGTTTTAATTTTAAAGCCTTTCTGAAATTAAATTGAGCATTAGAATATTCTTTCATTTCTAAATATAATCTAGCTTTGTAAATATATATCAATCCATTATTAGGCTTAAGTTTGAGTGCAGAATCAAAATCTTTAATAGCTAACTTATTATTATATAATTTGATAGTATAAAATAAACCTCTTGCAATATAAGCATCTATACTTTTATTATCAATTTTTATAGCAGAGTTCAAGTCTGCTAAGGCACTTTCTATTTTACCTTCGTTAGCTTTTTGATTTGCACTATTAATTAATTCAATTATTTTATCTTGCTGTGAATATGCAATTAGAGAATTTAAAAATAATAGTAAAATAAATATTTTTAAAACTTTATTCAATTATTCCTCCACCCAAACATTCAATTCCATTATAAAATATTCCAAATTGTCCGGGAGCAATACCTTGATCATTATCTCTCAAATTTACTTCTACCCTATTGTTTTCTAACAAAATAGCATTACATGGATAGGTGATAGGTCCATGACGAAGTTTGATTTGTAAACCCCATTCATTTATATTATTAGGTACAATTCCACTAATCCAATTCAGATTACAAAGAGTAAAGTCTTTTCTTCTTTTTTCTTCAACTGTGTTTTTGTTTGAAACATAAATAATATTATTTTCTAAGTCTTTATTTACAACATACCAAGGTCCACCAGAAAGCCCTAATCCTTGCCTCTGACCTATTGTGTGAAACCAATATCCATTATGTTGCCCAAGCACATTATTAGAATCCAAATCAATTATATCTCCTTTAGTTTCACCCAAATGAAATTTAATAAAATCAGAAAATTTTATTTTTCCTAAAAAGCAAACTCCTTGTGAATCTGGTCTTGTTCTATTAGGTAATACAAATTTATCAGCTAATTCTCTTACTTCTTTTTTTGTAAAATCTCCGAGTGGAAAAAGTATTTTGGAAAGTTGATTTTGTACTAAATAAGTAAGAAAGTATGTTTGATCTTTAATTGGGTCGGGGGCTTTTAATAGTCTATATTTGCCATCTATTTCTTCAATTTTTGCATAATGACCTGAGGCAACTTTATCAAAACTTAAATCAATTTTCTTCAAAAACTCACCAAACTTAATGCTTTTATTACACATTATATCAGGCGATGGTGTTCTACCAGCTTTTAGTTCTGAAATAGTATATTCTACCACAGTATTTAAATACTCTGCTTGCATATTAATAGTAATTAACTCAATTCCAGCTTGCTTGCACACAGCATTTGCAAATTCTAAATCTTCTTCCCATGGGCAAGTGCCAAGAAAAGAAAGTTCATCTTCTAACCATATTTTAAGATAAAAGGCTGTTATATCATGTCCAGCATTTTGAAGCAATCTCATTGCAACTGAACTATCAACACCACCAGAGAGCAAAACTGCAACTTTCATTAAGATTTTTAAAAGTAAAAAGAGATATTGACTGATAATTAAGTTTGATATTTTATTAAATAAATACTTGAATATACTATTAAAAAAAAATCCCAATCCGATAAATCGAAATGGGATTTTAAATTAAAATAAAATAACTTTTTATTTAATTAAAGTTACTTTTTTCAAAATAGTATCTTTATTAGTTTTTAACATTAACATGTACTGACCTTGACAATATGTTGAAAAATCAATATTTATTTTATCATTTGTAATTTGTTTTTCAAATAGTTTATTACCAAACATATCAACAATTGAAATTGAATATATTATCAATTCTGAATTTAAGTTATTAATATAAACATTTGAATTTGTAGGATTAGGATAAACTATTAATTCATTATCATTTTTATCAAATTCTACACTAGTATTAGTAATTGTAAATGCTCTTGAATCGCCAGTAATTCCCCAACCATTATCATTTCCAGCAGTAATTCTCCAATTATAAGTTCCTAATGGGATATTATTTACAGTCCTATTAGTAAATTTAATTACAGAATCTATTAAAAACATTGTTGAAAATTTACTATTTTTAGCAATTTCAATTTTATATTTTGTAACAGTACCTGAAGATGGTGCAATCCAA
>JAYTXK010000188.1:0-6020 GCA_043743005.1 Ignavibacteriota bacterium | reverse complement strand
TTTGAAAAAGGTAAGGAAATTGTATTAACAAATTTACAACTAAACAATGCTGAAAAAGGCATTTACTCTCCAATTTTAAACAAAAAGCATATTAAAAGTATTCTTCAAACAATTACAAATAAAAAAATTAATAAAACTCAAAGCAATGACAATTGGTATAATAATTCATTAAAATATATAAAGTTAAGCTCAAAAAATGATGGAGTTGCATTAGTAAATATTAAAAGCATAATCAAGCTATTGCCAGAAATTGAAGGAAAAGATAAAAAATACTTGCACTTAAAATATAAAGGAAGTGATTATCCATTTTATTACAAATCAAAAAGTAATAATATTGGAATTGAAGATTCATTATTTTATTTAGGAAATGTATTTCATAGCGATACTTCTTGGTTTGATTTCTATAATGATGAAAGTAATTATTTTCTATTTTATGATACAAGCTATGAAAATACAAGGTATTTAGATTTAGTTAAAAATCTCAATTCAAGTAAGGAAATAAAATTAGTAAATATCAAAGAACATTATGAAAAAGATGAATTTTATGGATGGGTTAGTTCTATTAATTCTGAAACAGAAAAATGTGAGGGCTGGTATGAAAGTGAAATTAATTGGAGAAATAATTTAAACTATTATTTTAAAAACCACCTACTTGATTTTTCAAATAATATTGAAGATTCAGTTACATTCAAAATGAGAATTGCAGTTACAAATGAAACGGCTCAAGATAAAATTGCCTATTCAAAACATATTTTGAATTTCAATAATAAATACATAACTGAAGGAAGTCTTTTAAATGAAGAAAATAAAATAATTAAAGTTAAGCTTAGCTCAGATGAAATAATTTCTGGAATGAATAGAATCCAATTAACTACTCCTTATTTTGAATTTATAAATAACAAAGATACAATACTTGGATATACAGCAGTTGATTATTTAGAATTTGAAGGCAAAGCAATTGCAAATGCAAAAAACAACAGACTTAATTTTTCACTTGATAAGCAAAATGAAAATTCTTATTTATTAATAAATGGTTTCAGTAGCAAAAGTCAAATTTACATTGATTCATTAAATAATCAAATAGGATTTGTTTCAAATAACATAAGTGGAAATCTTATTAGATTAGGTAGTATAGAACAAAAAAATCAAATTCAAACAAGTATTGTTATAAATGATTCTATATATTTATCAGACAAAAAAGCTTATCATATAGGTATTTATAATTTTGCAAAAACAAACTATAAATTCAATTCTTTTCAAAATGTTGATGATTTTTTAAGTGAATTAGACAAAACATCAAATAATGATATTATTTCAATTATTATTAATAAAAACCAAAATTTGTCTAACAATTTAAAAATAAAAATTAAATCGCTTGGTTCAAAAATTATTGATAATTTAGGCAATAATGAACTTTTTGCTTTTTGTAAAAATAATGATTTAAATCAAAGTGTAATTGAGTTAAAAAATTCAACAAATATTAACTTTTCTAAATTTTTAATCTCTGATAATTCATCACATTACAATTCTAAAATTGAAATTGAAAAAGATAAAGAAGTCAAAATATTTTGTAATAACTTGTCAACTATTGAAAATGCAAAAATATCAGAAGTCAAAATATCTGATTTGAAAAACGAGAATAATCAATATGATTTAATAGTCATTACTCACGATAGTTTAATAAACTCTGCTAAAGAATATGCTAAATACCGACAAGATTTAAACAAAATAAAAGTTTTAGTAGTTACAGTTGATGATATTTACAAAGAATTTAATTTTGGAAATAAAAGTTCTTTGGCAATAAAATCTTTTTTGAACTTTGCTTATAGCAATTGGAGTAAACCAAAATTGTCGTATGTTGCTATTTGGGGAGATGCAAGTATAGACCCAAGAAAAGTAATAGTAGGGTCAAAAAATATTGATTTTGTTCCTTCTTATGGTTTGCCTGTTAGCGATACTTGGTATTCTTTATTGGGTATTCATCAAGGTGATTTAATATCGAAGTTTGTTATTTCAAGGATTTGTGCTTTTAATGAACAGTCTGGTATTGATTATTTAGAAAAGATTAAAGAATATGAAACCAAAGAAATCAAACCTTGGAAAAAGAAATTCTTAAGTATTTCGGCTGGTTCAGATATGATTTCTAGCGATTATTTTTATAGTCAATCTTTAGCATATGTCGATCAATTAATTAGAGAAAATTTTTGTATTAATGTTATAAAAGTAAAAAGATTTGACAATGATTTTCCAGTAAATTCAGAATCAATAAGAATTAGAAATGAAATAAATGGAGGTATATTATGGGCTGCATATTTAGGACACGGAGCAGCAACACAATTTGAATTGGGTGGTTGGGATGTAATTGATCTTAATAATGCTGGTAAATATGGCGTACTTTCTACACTATCATGTAATACTGGTTCATATGCAGAACCATTTGAACAATGGACTAAAAACGAACAATATGTAATGACACCCAAAAAAGGATTTATAAGTGCAATAGGTTCTACTTCTACTGGTTTTGTTGATGTTGATGTTAACTTATTATCTAACTTATTTTATTTTGTTTCAAATGAAGACTTTTCAGATAAAAATGTTGGAACTCTTTTAAATTTAGCAAAAGCTAAAATTTCTTTCAATAATTATGCTGTTATTTCTGCAATTTACCAATATTCTTTATTAGGAGATCCTCTTATAAACTTGAATTTTGAAATTGGTTCTGATTTATATATAGACAATAATAAACTAACAATTAAAAATGAGAACGGAGCTTCTACTATTGTTGAAAATGACTCATTATGTATTTTTGATTTTATAGTTTATAATAATAGCTTTAAAGAACAACAAAAATTTATAGTAACTGGTAAACATACTTATAATGATTCAATTGAATATTATTATAAAGAAATAGATAAACTCTGTCTGCAATATCCAATCTCATTTAATTTAAATATTAAAAACAAGGTTGGAGATCATAAATTTGAAATAATTATTGATTCAGAAAAAGTTACTTCAGATTATAATAGAACTAATAACAATTATGTGTTTAATTTCTCTGTTTATTCAAATGCAATTTTAAAATTAGATCCTCAAGATAATTGGGATCTTGATATAAACAAACCTGAATTTAGACTAATTGACAACAAATTAAATTATAATTTGAAAGAATATGAATTCATTATTTATGATGATTTATTTAATAAAATTACAACTTCAAGTTATTCTGATATAATATTTGATGAAAACTTTATTTCTTGGACTCCCAAAATAAATTTAATTAATAAAAAAAGGTATTTATTAAGTGCTAGATATAAAGAAAAAATAAATCAAACATATAGTGATTGGACTAAAATCCCATTTTGGGTAAATAGCAATTATTCAGTCAATTCAGCAAAATTAAATTTTAGTGATTTTGATGAAGTTCAAATTCCAGAAAAACAATTTGTAAAAATTGATTCATCAAATAAAAATCTAAAGTTAACAAATTACCTTATTAAAGTTAACTTAGAAAGTGTTGGTGGAAATGGACAATATGTTAAAAAAAACAAAATTGAATTAACTCCACTAGATTCATTAGATAAAACTAAATCCTTTGTAAATAATAATTATTTAGATGGTATTCATGTAAGTGTCTTAAACTCTCAAGATAGATTTAAACCAAGAAAATATCAATGGTTTAAAACAGCTTTCCCAGTTGATCCAAAAGTGGATACAATCGATTATCCTTCTTCTCGATTTAATAAGTTTTTGAGAGATTCAGTTGGAGATGATGATTATGTACTGATAACTACTTCGTCAAGAGTAATTGATATGTTTAATTATCCAGCTTTAAAAAATGACAAAATGCAAAGTAGAGATACTTTATTTAATGAACTAAAAAAATTCGGAGCTAAATTAACTGATTCTCTATATGATACACCTTCTTATTGTCTTATTGGTAGAAGAAGTCATCCAGAAGAAGTAATTGAAAAATTTGCTGAAAAAATTCCAAATACCATTGATACAATAATTACTATTTATGATAAAAAAGGATTTTTTGTAAGTAAAAATATTGGTCCTGCCAAAAAATTTAAATCTATTGAAATTGAAAGTAATTTGTCAACTGAAAAAGTTTTTACTATTTTAAAAATTATAGGAATTACTGATAATAATCAAATTGATACAATAAGTGTTATACAAAACAATATCTTTAAAATAGATTTAAGCTATATTGATTCCAAAAAATATAAATATCTTAAGTTTTTATATGAGATTGAAAGATTAGAAGAAAAAGCAAATCCTATTATACAAAGTATATATGCAGAATATATCCCATTAGATGAAGTAGCTATTATCAAAAGTAAAACTTTAATTGATAAAGATACTACTGAAAGAGGTTATGATTTTAACATTAAAACTTCATTTCAAAATATATCTCCAAGAACATTCACTGATACAATTAATTTGAATTTAAAACTATTATCAAACCAATCAACCAAACAAAATAACTATTCTTTTGTAAATTTGGAACCAAATAAAATAATTGAAATTGATTCCACTTTGAGTTCAATTGATTTAGATAATAATAATATTTATGATTATAGTATTTCAACATATAACTCTCAAAAAGAATATTATAAGTTTAATAATAATTTTAAAAATGGTTTTTATATTTCTAATGATATAATGAAGCCAACATTAAAATTGTTTGTAGATAGTTTGAATGTAAAACCAATGGATTTTATACAACAAAATCCTACTTTTACATTAGAACTTTACGATAACTCTCCTTTAGATTTGAAGGATTCAAATTCAATTTTTGCAAGAATTAATAGATACCCCAAAAAACAATCAAATTCAAAATTTTATAATTTAGAATTATTTAAAAACAAATCTAATTTGAAGGCAAAGCTAACTTTGATAAATGATACTATTTTAGATTTTGGTGAAAATGTAATTACAGTAGTAGCAAAAGATGCATCAGGAAATTGGGCTGATACTATTGACATTTATTTGCTTGTATCTAATTCTAATTCATTAAGTAATATTATTCAATTCCCTAATCCTTTTATTGAAAATACAAATCTTAAATTTGATTTTAAATCAATGAGAAAATATGTAAGATGCAAAGTTGATATTTATAGCTTGACTGGTAGCTTGATTAGAACTATAAACACAAATGTCAATTTGGGAACAAATATAATTAATTTTGATGGCAAGATGGAAAACAGCAATACTATTATTGCTGGAATATATTATTATAAAATCTACTTAGATTCCGATATATATGCTGAACCAATTATTGGAAAATTTGTAAAAATTGATTAATCTCAAAATGCATTTAAATTTCTAATTAGAAAATTAGTTTAATTGTGTTATATTACAATATATATTTTGAATAGGAATAAAATTGTCTAAATCTAAACAAACTTTAAATACTTTTGGAAATGCAAAAGTAATTGAAACAAAGCAAATGAAATGGTATTGTGATGAAACACAGTTCAAATTTAAATCTACTCAAGAAGTAACTCCTTTAGATAAAATTGTTGGGCAACCTAGAGCAGTTGAAGCAATTAGAATGGGAGCAAAACTAAATGCACGAGGATTTAATATATTTGTAACTGGACTCTCTGGTACTGGCAGAACTACTGCTGTAAAACAAATTCTTAAAGAATTAACAACAGATTGCCCTATTACTTATGATTTTTTATATGTAAATAATTTTACTGATAGTTCAAAGCCTAATTTGTTAAGATTGAAAAGAGGGCAAGGAAAAGAATTTGTTACTTCTATGAAAGAAGCAATAGATTATTTACGAATTAAATTGCCTACTATATTTGAAGAAGAACCCTATAACACAATTAGAAAAAAATTAATTGAAGAGTATCAAAAAAAAGAAAAATCAATATTAAAAGAATTTGATAAAAAAATTGAACCTCATGGGTTTATGAGAGGACAATTGCAAACTGATAATGGCTTAAATATTCCTGAAATTTTCCCCATAGTTAATAAACAACCAGTACAAATTGAAACTATAGATG
>JAYTXK010000187.1:0-2521 GCA_043743005.1 Ignavibacteriota bacterium | reverse complement strand
ATCCAAATGGAGATGCTGATTATTATGACAATAAAGGTATATTATTGTTGAATGACAAGGTAGATGATAAAAAAATCTTTTTAACAGAAAGGAAAATTATTGAAAAAAATAAAAAGACTATAAAAGATGAAGAAGAAATTAATATTAAGAATATTCAGAGTAGTGATAAAACTAAATTATTAGGAATAAAAAATGAGTATGGGTTAATACAGCTTACTAAAATGGGACATCCTAATATTGAAAATAATGATAATTCTGAAGAATCTTATTCATATGAAAATGGTGTTAAAAAAGATAAATATGGTGATGATTGGGTAAAACCTTCAACAGGTGCTGCGTTCTACGGATTAGTCGACGAATTTATAAAAGAAACTAAAAACAATAATGCTAAATTTATAATTAATGATGCAAGTGCTTATAATCCCTTATATGATTTAGGTCATAAAACCCACTTTGAAGGATTATCAATTGATTTAAGATTTGTAACATCAACTGGTAAAGGTTCAAATAATTTGAAATTATTAAATAAAAGTGATATAAATTTAAATGCAAAACTTACGAGTATAGCTTCAGAATTTGGGTTTGTGAAAAATTATGTAGATGGGGGTCTATTTCCTAATACAAAGCATGCACCAGGACATAAAGACCATTTACATTTAGGAAGAAAAAAATGAAATATATAATATTATTTGTTCTTTTAAATACTAAACTAGTTTTTTGTGATAGTTTTTTAGATAAAGGAATTGGTTATCTTCTTTGTGATATTCAGAAAAAATATTCAACTAGAATCTATATGGATTCAACTAATGAATCAGAATGTGTTGGCAATTTATCATATGAATTAAATCAAGAAAGTTTTAAAATTAATTATTCTAAAACCAAATTTATAAAATATGCACAATACAAAATTGAATATGCTTATGATCAATACTCAATACCAGTAGATACTGTATTATCTTCTCATTGGATTAGATTAATTTTAGGACTTGATATTGAAATGAAAAGAATATTTGGATGGGTAAAAAGTAATAATTTAAAATTAATATTATGGTCAGAATACCTTTTAGATGACAAAGCATTATATTTTGAAGATAATGAATTTATGATTTATGATACAATATTAGGCAAACCTACAGAGTATAAACTTAATAAATTAGAATATTCTATTTATCCGTTAGAAAGGGTAGGAAGTTGGGTCAAAGTTGATTTTCGTTACCCAACAGATTACTGTAATGATGAAGTAGTGCCAGTTATTAAAATTGGTTGGATTAAATATTTAAATAGTAAATCAAGACCACTTCTTTGGTTCTGGACTCGTGGTTGTTAGGTAATGCTCCGACTTAAGTTTATGCTTGCTTTATTATTTGTAACTTATTTAAAATAAATGTTTTAAAATTATATATAAAATATTAATTTTAGATATAATTGATTGAATAAATCAAGTTTATTAAATCTAGGTATCCTAGCGTTAGTTTTTACGTACCGTCATGCTCCTGCTAAGTTCATTGGAAATTATTTTTAAAATGCTTTAGCTTTGAAATTTTTAGGTGATTTTAATTCAAAAATGTTATTTGCTACATTTGCATAGTAAATTCCAGCTTTTTCAATTTTTGCTAATACTTCTTCATTAGTATCTATTGAAGCAATCATTCCATATACTTTTTTGTCTATATGTTCTGGAAAGTTTTCTTTAAAATGTACTAAAATATTTAAAATTTGTTCTAAGGCTTCTTCTCTTAAATGACTTTTAACTTCAACTATATATGCTTCATTTTTAGAACCATTTGAGTATCCAAGTATATCTATTTCAACTTGTTTTGATTTGTTTCTTGCTCTTTGAGATACATGTGTAACTTTAAACTTTTCGTAAAGCTCTTTTTCAATAGAAGGATATACAAGACCTTCAGTAAAAGTTCCGAATTTATTGTTTATACCACCAATTTGGATGCCAAGTTCACTAATTTGCTTGTCAGTTTTAGCTAATTGTGCATCTGTTCTTAATTGAGCTTCTTTTAATTCATGAAATTGTTTTCTATCTTCTTGAAAAAGATTGATTAATTGCTCATAAGTTAATGTTTTTTCTTGCATTTTATTACTTTGTATTTCTTATTTTTACAAATATACGAAAAACGAAAGAATATATTATATTGAATGAAAATTACTTAAATATAACAAAAATGCCAAAACTCTCCGAATGGCATATTTATGGAAATGAGCAACAGGGACGCTTTGCTATTAAAAAGCCAGATGAAGACCCTGTTACAGACCCACTTTACTATCTTGATATTTTGACAACTGATGTAATAAATAAAAACTTCTTTCGCATACTTGCCAAAAAAGAGTACGAACTGAAAGACCATTTAGGGAATGTGCGAGTAGCCATAGGCGATATGAAAATACCTACTGGCACGAGAGGACAAGCTCCTTTTGTGGTAGATGAGAAATCAGTAAACGACTACTACCCTTACGGAATGCTTAGATGAAGTTGCTTGCCTCCTCCCCAATTTAACTTGTTAAATTT
>JAYTXK010000186.1:0-3490 GCA_043743005.1 Ignavibacteriota bacterium | reverse complement strand
GCGATAACTTATTGACTTTTAATGTTTTAGAGAGAATTGTTATGTGGTCAGAGAGGGATTTGAACCCCCGACACAAGGATTTTCAGTCCTTTGCTCTACCAACTGAGCTATCTAACCATTCTATTTTTTTAATAGATTACAAAATTAAGAATAATTTTTAATATATCAAAACTTTTTCTATTAAATTGTCATTTTAAATTTTCTGAAACAACTCTTTGACATTCTGCTATTAACTCTTCTTCTTCCTTTTTACTTGCTTTCTCAGGTACTTTAATTGGCTTACCTATCTGAATTTTAGCATCACCAGATTTGAATCTACTGCTGCCTTTTGGCAAAATATTATAGGCATTATGTAGAGTTACTGGTACAATAGATTTGCCAGAACGAAAGGCTAACATAAATGCTCCTTTTTTAAATTCACCCAATTCGCCAAATTGTGAGCGAGTTCCCTCTGGAAATACAATTACTGATGCACCAGCTTTGATAGCTTCTACAGCATTATTAATACTCTCAATAGCCTTTCGTGGTTCTTCTCTTACTATTCCAATAAATGAAGATTTTTTCAAACCATATCCAAAAATTGGTACTTTCTCTAATTCCTTTTTATAAATTATTCGTGCATCATAATTTAAAGTTGAAAGTAGAATTGGGATGTCTATCATACTTGAATGATTGGAGATAAATACATAATTACTTTTTGGGTCTAAGTTTTCTAATCCTTCCACTTTTACATTAACATCAATTACCAATATCAAAAACTTACTCCAACTTCTTGCAAATCTTGCAAAAGTTTGATTTCCAAATAAAATTGAAGCAATTAATGCAATTGTAACATAAATAATAGTTCCAATTATAATAATTAGTGATTTGATGTAATACATTGGTTCTTATTTGGTTTTAAGGTTTTAAGTTTCAGTTGTAAATAATAAAAGGTGATTAAAAGTAAATTCTATTTATTAACATATACTTCTTCAACTTGTTTGATTTCATAACTTGCTTTATCTAAAACACAAGCAACAAATCTTAGCTTATTTATATTTATCTTCGCAATATCTGTTATATAAGTAAATGACTTAATTATTTCAGTGTTTTTCGCTATTGCTCCAGAAGCAATAGTTTCACCAATTACTCCATTCACTGAGCCTCTAAATACGCTATTGTGAACATATTTCTCAATCCATGGGCTATCTGGAAATAAATCATCAAGCTGCCAGCCAACAATACTATCTTCTACTGCATATAAAACTAAATTATCATTTGCATTAGAACTACCATTCAAATACTTAATTTTGGCATCTAAAGTAATTTTACTATTATTATTTATCAAGTTCAATTTAATACTAATATCAGCATCTTCTTTTAATATTGTTGAAATTTTAGAATCCAAATTAGATTTACTGTAATTTAAAACAAAAGCATCGCTGTATTTCTTAAAATTAACAATAGCTGCTGGATTAAACGAACCTCCAAATAGCTGAAATAGAGCATCACCATCTTTAGTAACCAAATCTATTGGATGTTTTGTTTGAAATTTTGCATATCCGCCCGAATGAATTGACATTAAGATAACATTACCTTTATTATCATCCTTATATTGATGTGCTAAGATTGCAGCTGGAGGGCAATTACCACAAAAAAAGCCAGTTAATTCTACAATTAATACTTTCTTTTTAGGTATAGTCGTAGTTGTTGTATCAATTACAATTGCTTTTTTAGAATCATAAGGATCAACTCTATCACAAGAAATTGTTAAAATAAATGTTATAGATATTAATGCTATTAAAAATATGTTTTTCATTTTTATTTATCCTTAAAACGAACTTGATATTACAAAATACAAACCATTGGAAGCAGGTACTGGTCTGCAAACTCCTCCAACACAAATCAAACCAGACTTTTGCTTTCCAAAATTTAATGATAATCTAGTACTATTGACTAAATAAGCAGCTGAAAAGTTTAAATAATGTAATTTTTTGGTATCGAAAACATTTCCATAGTTGTACTCATCATAAACACTAACAAACCAATGTGGAGAAAAAGACAATTCTGCAAGCCCAAACATCCAATTGCCATTTGCAATTTCAATCTCGGTAGGTGTTTTCTCTTGTCTTGACCATAAATGTTGTAGCTCAAATCTTAGTGCTGTGGACTCATTCATTTTAATCAAGCCCTCATAAATCAAGCCTGTTGCAAATACTTTACCAGTAATATTTGCACCACTGCTTTCTAATATATCTCTATCATAAACTAAGTTAACTATTGTCAAAGTATTTTTGTATGAATTAGACATTTTTTTAGAGATTTCAACATTTATATCTTGAAAATAAGTTCTTTTGCCAACTTTAAAAAATGGTGAATCATATTTAAATCCTTCGTCTAATTTAGACCCAACTGGAATTGGAGTATGACTAGTATCTAAGGAATTTACTCGTGAAAAATTAATATTAATATTTGTTCCATAATCTCCACCAAGTGTGCTTCCTTTTGCAAACTTATAAGTTATTTCTCCTTGCAATCCAATTTCACCATTTAATTGAGTAGCAAACACATAATTTGTTAAAACTCTATATGTGTGCTGCCTTGTAATAGCTGGTATGTAGTTCAAATTATCTTTATTTCCAAGTACATCTCTTGATGAGCGAAAATCCATATTATCAATTCTATGAAAATTCAAACTTGCACTTAGTCCACTTTCAAAATAAGAAGCATTCAAAAGTAATCCTGTCCCTGGATTAAAAGAATATTTATTAGTTGCGTTTGGATCATTCTCTTTTGAAGCATATTCCATATCAAAACTAAAATTACTCCCTGTTAATGCAGCTCTCGTTGCATATCCAAACACATTTAAAGGTAAATTATAAGTTGATTGCAAATCTTGCTGAAATCTGCTAACTGCACTACCACCAATTGTTATGTTTATATCATCTGGCAATAAACTTGTATAAATTTCATTAACATTAATATTAATATCACCTGCTCTAATCACTCCATCACTTTGACCCCAGAATTGCCTTTGCTTACCAAAAAGAGCAGTCATTTCAATTCCTTTAGTTGGTCTAAATTTAGCTCTCATTCCATCAATCATATTATCAATTCCTAAAGCTCTTTCTTCATAAGCTCTAAATATCATTCCACTACCAAACTGTTCATAAAAGCTACCACCAGTTATATCCAAATCTTGAGACCTATAAGTTACATATCGGTAAGCAACACCACTATTTTTAAACTCAGTTGGGTAGCCCAATAAAGGATTTAGAAATGCCTCATATCTCATTCCAATTTCAAGGCCACCTTGAGTATAAATCATATTAATAAAGCCTTGAGAAAGCATTCCTTCGGGTACTTTTGCTGCACCTATTGATGAATCTTGTCGATAATATTGAGATTCGTATTGAAAATTACCACTAACTTTTGCTTCTTGAGCATTTAAGTTACTTGCTATTGCAAATAATATAACCAATTTTAATATATATAATTTCATTTATAATAA
>JAYTXK010000185.1:0-2397 GCA_043743005.1 Ignavibacteriota bacterium | reverse complement strand
CAATAACAAAATCAGATTCAATATTATACTCAAAAAATGGGAATTGGTATGAACCTTCAAAATATCAATTTGAATCACAGTACCCAAAACTTACTTATTTACCTCCAATTACTTCCGATATGCCTTATGATGTGATGGTTTCATATTTTGTTTTAGATAGTATTCTGAGAAATTGGAATGTAAATACTCAAACTATTACTAATCGATGGAGAAAGCAAAAAATCAAAAATGACACAATTGTTTCTTTGATAAAATATATTTATAAAATTATGGACTTTGATCCAATTAGATTTGCATTATATCACAATGCAACTGGGCGATCTTATTCACCTTATTCATCTCTTACTAGTGTTTATACTATTAAAGGAATCGCTTCGGAACTATTAGGCAATGTTCAAACTTTATACAATCCTTCGGTTACAGCTTTACTAGAATTAAATCAAGCAGATTATATCTTAAGAGTACATATCAATTCAATTGATTCACTAAATTTGTTAGATCAAAATGAACCAAACCGTATTATTTATAATGTAAATGCAACAGTAATAGATACCCTCAAAGGTAAACAATTCCAACAGTGTAATATAAATTTTAATTCAAGCCCAAATTCAAAAAATAATAATGTTCAAACAAATAATTCTCAAATTTGCTTCACATACATAACTGGTGATTATGGAGTATATGGTAATGGCTCGGATTTTTATAGTGCCACAGAGTTACTAAATTCAAAACAGAACCTCACTCTACATTCAGGACAAGATTTAGTAGTTGCTTTATCTCATGGGAAGCAATTTACTGATTTTAACTTTAAATATTTTCAAATGGATTTTATTACTGCTTTACCTATAATAAATGGTCAAGTGAAAGATGAACACCACATTTGGAGTAATAGTATTCTATTAAATTATTCTGACTGGAAAAACGCTTTTAACCAAAGATTAAATATGCTTTTTAGTGGGAGTTATTAAATATGAATAGAAATATAATTTGGATTTCTCTATTTTTAAGTCTTTTAATTAATATAAAAACAAAATCTTGTGATTTATCAAACTCTTGTATTAACAAACAATTTCCATATTGGTTCTGTGATGAAGCTTCAGGTAGTAGAATAACAAGATGTAGTGCAAATCCTTATAATGAGTTTTCGAATGGAAATTTAATAAAACCCTTTAAATTTAAAATGAATATAAATTGTTTAAATTATGATGAATCTTCTTTTAAATATCCACAATTCAAGGAAATATTTCATCATGAGGCTGAAACAACGTATGTAAATATACTTCATGACATTGAATATGGAAGAAATTCCGATAATAAAATAATTTATGGCTGGAGAAGTGCTACTGGTGGATGTAATACGTCACCTGATGAAATAGATTGCTTAGAACCATTTTACACTAGAGAAATTGATGAAATTAAAGATGCTTATGATGAAACTAAATGGTTTGATTGTATAGATGTATTTAATGAAGGCAATACAGTAGTCTTTAACAGTTCAGATATTGCTCAAGTATTAAGAAATGCACTATTATCTTGGACTTCTAAATGTGATGGATGTAATTTAAATGACACATATATTAGAGATTGTTGTTCTCAAAGTAATATTAAAGTATATTGGTCTGATGTACCATCAGATTTTAAGGCTAAAGGTTCAGGTGCTACCAGTATTGCATCAGTAACAAGTTCTTATAATTGTAATACACCTTGCAGTCAGTTATATATTAAACTAAATCAATCAAATGATTTTACAGGTGCAACAGAAGATGAACCTTGTAATTATAATAAGCATTTCTTTTTTACAGGTAACCAAGGAAAATATAATTGGAAAAATTTAGAAACAGTTTTAAAACATGAAATTGGACATTTATTAGGCTTCCCCGATCAATATTTATATAATGATGGTACTAACGCTATGTATGCTAGTTGTTTTGATAATGATAGTAGAATGTCAAACAAAGGATTTTTTGATGATAATTCTCCTGTTTTAACTGATGATGACATTTGTATGTACAAAAAACTTTATTGCTCTTCATTGACTGATGTTGAAGAAAGTCATACATTTGAGCAAGGTGTAAAAATATTTCCAAATCCAGTAAATAGCGACTTTATAAACTTACAATTTGGAAATCCTGAATTTAAAAGAATGTCTTATGAAATAATTTCACAAATTGGTAGTACAGTATTGAAAGGTGAAATATTACCTGAAGATAATCCAAAAACTATTGTCTTAAAAGATATGCCAAATGGCTCTTATGTTTTAATATTAAATAGCAATGGCGCTATTGAAAGCAAAAAGTTTGTTGTTAATAAATAAACTATATTTTCAAATAGAGTTTTGGTGGAGTATTTATGTAGGCTCAGGCAGAGTGGAACTGTGTTTAAGATTGAAGTAGTAAA
>JAYTXK010000184.1:0-3367 GCA_043743005.1 Ignavibacteriota bacterium | reverse complement strand
TTGGGCAGCAACTTTAAATGCACCTTGTCCATTATCTATCTTAGCAAGACCAGTTGATTTACCTCAATAATGAGACTTTATAAAGTTTATTTTTATAACAACCGATTTTATTATAAATCGGTTGTTATATTTTAAACTAAAAAAATGAACTAATATAATTTAAGAAAATTCAACAAATGATTTATTTTATAAATCATCAAATACCTTTACTTAATAATTTCAAATTCAACTCTTCTATTTTGCATTCTTCCATCTTCTGTATCATTTGGAGCAACTGGTTTTTCTTTACCATATCCTTTAGATTTAATTCTAGCTTTTTGCAAACCATTTTCAATTAAATATTTTTCAACAGCAAAAGCTCTTTTTTGTGATAGTTTTATATTTCTATCTTGAGTTCCAACATTATCTGTGTAACCTTGGATTTCAATAATTATTTCAGGATTGTCATTCATAAATTTCAAAACTCTGTTTAATTCTGAATAAGAATCAGTTTTCAAAGTAAAGTCTTTAAATTCAAAAAAGATATTATTTAATTTAACCCTTGACCCTTTTTCGATTGGAACTAAAGTTAAATCTTTTACTATTTCATCATAATGTGAAAGTTCACTCAAATCAATATTTTCATTAATTGCTATGAACCCTTTTGCTTCTGCCAAAAAACCATATTTAGTACCAGCAGGCAATACTATTTTAAATTCACCTGTCAAACTATCCGAACGAGTAATACCAATTTCTTTTCCGTCTGCTAAAGTTTCATATTTTACAATTGCATCAATTGGTTTATGATCTTTTGAACTCAATACTTTTCCTTTTACCAATGCAACTGTTTTTGGTCTAAGTACTTGAGGCAGTTTAATTCTAAATATATCTTCAGCTCCAATAGTGTTATTACTTGAAACAAAGTAAGCATACTCACCATTTGCAGGAATAGTGTAATATGCATCCCAGCCATCTGTATTAATATTTGGACCTAAATTTTGAGGTTCTGACCAATTTAGCCATGTATCATCTAATCTATGACTAATATACATATCATTAGAACCATAACCACAAAACCCTGAAGTTGAATAATATAAGGTTAATCCATCGGCAGCAAGAAAAGGAGAAGTTTCATCACTTCCAGTGTTAATTATATCACCTAATCTTTTAGGCTTACTCCAATTATTATTACTTTCTAAAAATGTAACATACAAATCATTTCCACCTCTTGAATTTTCAAGTTGAGCACTAATAAGCATTATTTTGCCACTACTATGCAAACTATAACTACCATACTTACTTTTGTTTACAAAACTTTGGATTTCAATAGGTATTGGTATTCCCCACTCCTTTCCATTGAAATAGCTTTTTGATAATCCTTTTGTAACTGAACCGTCACTATTATATCTATTTCCTAATAACATTTCGTTATTACTAGATGATATTGAAATTGCATAATTATCAAATTTATTATTTATTGGGCTGCCAATATTTGTAGCAGGTTCAAACTTTTGATCTTTATTTAATTCACTAACCCAAATATCTTGCTTTTTGTCATTACCAATGTTGTCTGGATGACCAGCTCTTGTAAAAAATAGTTTTCTTCCATCAAAAGTAATTATTGGAGCTAATTCTTGATATTCTGAATTTACTCTTGCTCCCAAATTTTCTGCTTTCTCTTGAATTACAACATCTTTAAAAGTATTTATTTCTGGCAATAATTTAGTGTTAGGTTCGTCACTAATACCAATGGCATCAATTTGATTAAATCCAGCAACGTGAGATGTTTTTAAAATTATCTTTATTTCTTTAACCTTATATTTAGTTTTCTTTAAATTTAAATCAAACATTCTACTTGTCATATCTACATATTTAAAGTCTTTATTTTCATATACTTCATCTGGTTCATTTTGATCATTATAACAAATAATTTTGTAAATTGAACCTGGATTATAATTTTCATAAATAGAAATTTGAGAAACAAATTGTGATGAATCAAATCCAATTTGAATCCAATCGTCATCTTTATTTGAATCGTCTTTTGGAGACCATGCAGATCCAGAATTTCCGAAATCAAGCATAATCGATGGCTTACCTAATATTTCTTTAGCTGATCCTGCACTTGTACTGATTTGGGTAGAAAAACCAATTAGCTTACTTGCCCATTGAATATTTGCTGAAAATAAGTTCAATTTTGCTAAAATGATGATGAGTATTATAATTTTTATTTGTTTCATATTGTTCAATTATTTGTTTATTACAAATTTAACAGATATTAAATAAATCTAATAGATAATTATATTAAAAGTAAAATAAATAATTATAAAAAATAGTTTCAAACAATTGCAATTCTAAATCGTTGAATGTAGTTGTTTCATCAACTATATTAAAAAAAGGTTTTTCTAATAATGGAAAATAAGAACGAAAGATATATACTTTTAACATTAGCAGCTTTACAATTTACAAATATTGTAGATTTTATGATTATGATGCCATTAGGTGATTCATTGATGAAACTTTTTCAAATTACTCCTCAGCAGTTTAGTTTTATAGTTTCTGCTTATGCTGTAAGTGCAGCTATATTTAGCTTTGTTGCCGCATCTATTATTGATAGATTTGATAGAAAGAAATCACTAATTGTAATATATATTGGATTTACATTGGGTACTTTTTTATGTGCAATTGCACCTAATTACCAAATGCTAATTTTGGCAAGGGCTTTTACGGGTGCATTTGGAGGTTCAATTGGAGCTTTAATATTTTCAATAGTTGCAGATTTAATACCTGTAGAAAGACGCTCTACAGCAATGGGTATCATTACATCTGCATTTTCTTTAGCATCTATTGCAGGAGTACCATTAGGATTGTTTATTGCAAATAAATTATCATGGCATTTTCCTTTTATTTTCTTAGGGATAATCTCTACTTTGTTATTTATTCCAATTATAAATATACTTCCAAATATGAATGGTCATCTTTCTAAAAAATTAGTTAGTCCATTTAGAGGCATTTTAAATATTTTAAAAAATAGAGATTTGTTAATTGGACTAATTTTTATGGTTCTATTAATTTTAGGGCAGTTTACTATTATTCCATTTATAGCACCATATTTGGTAAGAAATGTAGGTTTTACACCAAATCAAGTACCATTTATGTATTTTGTTGGAGGAGCAATTACTATGTTTACTTCCCCTTTAATTGGTAAATTTTCTGATAAGTATGGAAGAAGATTTGTTTTTTATATATTTGCTTTTTTCTCAGTAATTCCTTTATTTATAATTACAAATCTTTCTATTACACCTATTTATCTTGTATTAATTATAACAGGTTTTTTCTTTATTTCAATTACTGGTCGTATGATTCCAGCCTCTACTTTAATTACTTCTCT
>JAYTXK010000183.1:0-9911 GCA_043743005.1 Ignavibacteriota bacterium | reverse complement strand
GTGGGTCTTTTAAAGGACTGCCAAGGATTCCGAGTTGCTGTCCTGAATTTAGTACAGGATCAGGTTTAGGTCCTTATGGTGGTTTGTTTGTAGGTATTCCAATCAATCGTAAGTTAGACTTAAATTTAAGGTTAGCATATACTGATTTGAGTGGTAAATTTTCAACAGATGAAAGTGAGTATTTATCTACAACTAATGGAAGTGGCACTCCTGGGACTTTCAACCATACTATAAATTTAAAATTTACAAGTATTGGTTTGCATGCAAGAGCAGAATATAAAATGACTGATCAGTGGCGATTAAATGGTGGCTTTAGAATTGGCTCTATTATGACTAAAACTTATGATCAAGCTGAAATTATAAGCAATCCATCTAATGGTGTTTTTACAGATACTAAAACTCGTTCAAGAAATGTAAATGCAGGTTCTGTAACTGATGCAAGTGCTATTGAAGCAGCATTGTTAGTTGGAACAAGTTATGATATGCCACTAAATTCAGCTTATACTTTCTTTTTAGTTCCAGAAGTAAATTTATCTTATTCTCTAATGCCTTATATTAAAGATGTTAAGTGGAGTACTTTGGCATTAAGTGCTGGACTTGGTTTGAGATATTCTCCTCGTGAGATTATAATTCCAAAACCAAAAACACCACCACCACCACCACCACCACCACCACCTCTGCCACCACCACCACCACCAGCTGTGGTACCGAGTTTGGATGCAGATATTGTGGCTGTTGCTCTTGACCCAAAAACAGATAAAGAATCACCTATCACTAATTTTGTTGTGGAAGAGTTTTTGCAAAATAGAACTCACCCATTACTTAATTACGTATTCTTTGATGAAGGAGCATTTGAAATACCAAGTAGATATAAGAGATTATCAGATAAAGAAAAGGCAGAATTTAGTTTCAAACAATTTTACCAACAAAAAACTATGGATGTATATTACCAAGTTTTGAATATTGTTGGAAAAAGATTGCAAGTTTATCCTCAAGCTGAAATTAAGTTAATTGGTTGCAATTCAGATCAATCCATTGAAAAAGGAAATAAGAAGTTATCTTTACAACGTGCCGAAGCTGTTAAAAATTATTTAGTAAAAGAATGGGAAATACCTGAATCAAGAATTAAAATTGACTCAAGAAATTTGCCTGATGTACCTTCTAATCAAAATGATGCTGATGGTATAGTTGAAAATAGAAGAGTTGAAATTATTCCAAATATTCCTCAAGTATTTGAACCATTGATTATTAACGATACTATTCGTGTATCTAATCCTCCTCACATTAGATTTAAACCTAATATTAGAGCTGAAATTGGTATTAAAGAATGGAAAATTGTTACTTCTCAAAAAGATAAAAATTTAAGGGTATTTAGTGGTACTGGAAATATTCCTAAGACTATAGATTGGGATGTTGAAAAAGAAGATGAACAAGAATTTGTTCCACGTATGGAACAACCATTGCAATATAGAATGGTTGTAGTTGATAATGATAATAAAAATTGGGATTCACCAAAACAGACTTTAGAAGTTAAACAACAAACAATCTCTAAAAAGATTGAAGAAATGATAGAAGATAAGGAAATTAACAAGTTCTCAATGATTGGCTTTAGCTACAATAAAGCTGATGTAGTTGGAACTAACAAAGATATTGCAAATACTGCAAAGCAACGTATTAGGAAAGGTTCTACAGTTAATATTATTGGATATACTGATAGGTTAGGCTCTGAAGAATTGAATTTAAAACTTTCTCAAAAAAGATCTGAAGAAGTAGCAAAAGAATTAGGGATTGAAAAATCTAAAGCTATTTCTTATGGTAAAAAAGTGTTATTATATAATAATGATTTGCCTGAAGGTAGATTTTATAATAGAACTGTTCAAATTGAAATTATTACACCAATTCAATAAAATTTGTAACTTTTTCTCTGTTTGTTTGTTTATAGTATATAAAGTTTTATGAAAATACAAAAAAATAAAAAGGTAAAAATTATGAGAAAGCTAATATTTCTCGCTATGTTAAATTTTACAATAAATGTAATTGCTGCTCCTTCGCTTAAAATAGTAAGTGTTACGGGTACTTATCCAAAAATGACAGCTGAATTTATTGTTACTGATGCAACTAATAAAGAGGTTAGAACTCATAGTCTAACAGATTTTACTTTAAAAGATGCTGGAATTGTAAAAACAATAAAAACTGACATCTGTGAACCAAACCTAACTAAATTTTCTTTAGTTTTGACTATTGATAAATCTGGTTCTATGGGCTGGGGTTTGAATAATGAAGAAGCTCAACAAAGTCCAAATAGAAGAATGGATGCTGCTGTTGAAGCAGGTAAATCACTAATTAATAGCTTACCAGGTTACCCAACTCAACCAAGGGCAGATATTGCTCTAACTGCTTTTTCTTCAGGTAACTATAGTTTTATACCATATTTTAGTCCACATGATATTTTAAGTAATTTTACTTATGATATTGATTCTGTAAAAAAACTATTGCTAAAGATCGAGCCAGTCGGTGGAACTGATTATAATGTTGCTTTTCTTGGTAATAAAGGTCAAGGTATTAGAGGAATAATGGACTTATGCGACTCAGCAAAATATAAACCAATTGTAATATTTTTAACTGATGGCGAACACAGTCCACCAGCACCATTTAAACCTGTTAATGTTGGTGAAATTGTAAATAGAGCTAAAACTTCAAGAATTCCTACTACAATTTATCCTTTAACTCTTGGCTTTGACATAACATCAGATTTGGCAGCTATTGCATCTCAAACTGGTGGGAAAGCATATAAGACACTAAGCCAAGATGATATTACAAACAACTTTAATGAAATTTTAGCAAGTGTGCAGAATAGTGGTAGTTTGGCACCTTGTACTATCGAGTGGGATGCATCTTGTGATGGTGGGGTATTAGAGCTAACTTATAAACCACTAAATTTAAGTGCAACTTTTACATATAAAATTGATCCGGCAACTAAACCAGATTTAAGCATTACACAAAGAGATATTAAATTTAAAAATGTGGCAAAAGGGGTTACAGTTCCACAAAATGTAGATTTAAAAGCATTAAAAGCTGATGTAGTTTTTACAGCAGTACCTGTTTCAACTGATTCTAGATTTGTAATAGATATTAGCAGTATTTCACCCTTACCTTTTACTCTTACTAAAGGTACAACTAAAACTATTATAGTAAAATATACTCCTACAGATACTGCATGTGCAACAGCAAATATTACTTTTGCAAGTACTGCTTGTACTGGTAATGTAATGACTGCAAGTGGTGGATTTATTTATGCTGAAGATATTAATTGTGGGTTCACTCCAAAAAGTACTCCTTCTCTTAAAACTTATTCTAAAAAATTCTGTAATTATTCTTGCGAAGACTATACGATTATAGGAGTTCAAACTGCTGGCTTAAATGCAAGTGAATTTGTACTTAAAAATGCTCCAGCAAGTTTATTAGTTAAAAGCGGTAATTGTGTAGATTTGAAAGTGGAATTTACTCCAACTGATGTAACAGCTAGAGTTGCATCTTTTGTTGTTAAAACTGATAAAGGCGATTTTACAGGAAATTTCTCTGGAAGTGGTTCTGGTCTTGCTGATATTCAAGTAGCTGCAAGTACTAATGCAACTAATATAAGTTGTGTAAAACCATCAAGTACAATTACTATTCCTGTTTCTAATCCTGGTGCTTTAGATTTGAATATTACAAACATAAGTTCGAGTAATCCAGATTTTGTTATTGATCCAAGCACTAAAGTTTTCACAGTTGGTAATGGTAAAAGTAAAAATGTATATGTTGTTTATTCATCAGTTACAAATGGGGCAAGCTCTTCAAATATTACAATTACTAGTAATGCTGATAATAAAACTAATGTAGTTACAGTTGTGAATGGGAAAAGAGATAATATTGCCTTGCAATATGTAGAAAACGTAGATGTTGATTTTGGCGTATTATGTCCTGGCGAAATTGGAAGTAAAAATATCAATATTAAAAATATTGGAGATATAAGTTCAAATGTAACTTCATCACTAATTAAAACTCAATTTAAAAATAATACTGCTGATGGAAATTACACTGCTGGCGAAGTTAAAATAAATTCTCTGCAATTTAGTTCTCCAATTGATGGTAATTATACAGATGTTTTGACTTTTAAAGATGAATGTGGAACTGCATATAATATTAATTTAAAAGCAAAAGTGGAAACTCCACTAATTACTGCTCCTGCAATTAATATTACAACAACCATTGGTTCACCCAAAACAGTACCAATAACATTATCAAACGGTACTTCACGTTCAATTACAATTAGTGCAGCACAATTTATTGATAATGCTAAACTTATAATTTCTGAATTAACTTTTTCACCAAGTCTTCCTTGGACTGTTAATGCAAATAGTACTTTGATTATTAATGTTACTTATACACCAACTCCAGCAAATCCAAATGTTGTAAGTGGAGTATTAGAATTGACAGGTAGCCTTCCTTGTGCAAGCACATCAACTATTACATCTGTGGGCAATCCTGATAAGGCAGTTGCTACTCTGGGACTTTTGAACACTAATATTGGGTACTTGGGACAAGATGTAGTAATACCTGTTTTATTAAAAACAAAAACAAGATTTACTGAATCTAAAGCAAAATCAGTTACAGCAGATATTTCATTTGATGCAAGTGTATTAATGCCAACTAAATTAACTCCAATTGGAACTGTAACTAATGGAGTTAGGACAATTACAGGTACCTTTCCAAGTAATGGATCAAACACAGATGAAACTTTTATTCTTGATTTTAGTGTACTAAGTAGTGCTACTGTTACATCAACTGCATTAACTATTAAACCTACGCCTACAACTGATAATAAAGCAGTTAATATAATAATTGAAAATGGTTTGTTTACTATCAATACAAGTTTAGCTCAATTGTTATTAATTAAATCTGCAGATTTTCATCAATCAGCTGGCAACACAATTGACTTTCCAATTAAACTAATTGATGCAAATGGTTCCTTGAAATCTTTTAATCAAGGTATAAAATCACAAGTAAGATTTAATGGTTCGGTTTTGGAAAGTGTGGGAATTACAAGCAAGGCTGGTACAAAACCAAATGAAAGAATAATTGATATAAGTCAACCAATAGTTTTTCCAGAAGTTGATAAAGGTAAAGGTAATTCACCGCAATCGCCAATTACTTATCCAGTTAAAACAATTACATTTAGAGCTATGCTTGGTACTGAAGTAAATTCAAATGTTATAGTTGAAAATGTTGATGTAATTACTGGTAAAGTTCTAGTAAACCCGGATTCATCTATGTTTACTTTAGATGGAGTGTGTACTGCTGGTGGAGTAAGTAGATTATATGATCCTACTAAAACTGGGTTCTTATTAACTCAAATTAATCCAAACCCAGTTAATGGACTTACTAATGTTAACTATCATATTTTAGAATTAGGAATCCATAAAATGTGGGTATCTGATATGTTAGGAAACAAAGTATTACAAATAATTGATGATAACTTTACAGAAGGCGATTATACTACACAATTTGATGCTTCATTATTGCCAAGTGGTGCTTATAGAATTGTTTTACAATCACCAACTGACATCAAGTCGCAATTAATTCAAGTTTTGAAATAAAAACTAGAGCTAATTATATAGTATTTTATTTATAGGGGAAATTGTTAATTTCCCCTATTTTTATCTAAAATTTTCAATAATAACAAATGAAACTATTTATTTTAATATTCTTTAGCATTTCAAACATTTATGCCTTTCAAGGAGTTGATACAGTTTATAGTTTCAAACATGGTACTGGTCAGAATTTAGGACAAGATACAGCATATTTTCCTAAAAATATTTTTGGCTTGCCATATTATGATGCAGATTCAATTGCACCTGCTAATGGTCAAGAAGATGTTTTATCACTTGGTATGGGTGGTGAGATTATTTTAGGTTTCAAAAATAAAGTATTAGTTGATGTTTCAGGTGATGATTTTTTTATTTATGAAAATGTACTTAAAAATCCAGTAACAGATGCTTATTTTAAAGAACCGGGAATAGTAAGTGTGAGCCAAGATGGAATTAATTACTTTACTTTTCCTTATGATACTTTAACATTAAAAGGCTGTGCTGGCACAAATCCCACTCTTACAAAAGGCAAAGAATACAATCCTTATACTTGTGGTGGGAACGGTTTTGATATTAAAAAATTAGGCTTATACTACATTAAATATATTAAAATCAAAGATTTTACAGAATATATAGCTAAAACACCTACTCACCCGAACTATGATCCAATATTAAGTGGTTTTGATCTTGATGCAGTAGTAGGAATATCTTTAAAAGATGATAATTCAAGTGTTGAAAATGTAAGCAATATTAATGCAATACATATAAATAATAACATATTAATTTTTGATAAAAGTAGCAACATTTCAGATATTAAGATTTATTCTTACATAGGAGAATTACTTTTTAGTTCAATTAAAAATGATTTTGAAATTGATTTAAAATCTTTAAATTCAAATATGTTACTAATTTCATACTATGATAATAATTCAAAAACATTTAAATTATTTAAATATATAATGAGGTAAGAAATTGAAATTAAAACTCAAATATGTATTTCTTGGAATAATTTTTAATTCAATATTTAATTCTTGTGTGCCTACTCCCTCAGCACCTGAAAATAATAAAATTGAAGATACTTATCATAATGTTGCGTTTATTCTTTGTGAAGGCTTGTGGAATAATAATAATTCTAGATTAGATAAATACTTGATTGATTCAAGTGTTATAATAAATGATTATTATACCTTTATAAATAATATCAAATTAGGTGATACTGCCTATGATATAAAAAGAAAAGGGGACACTGCTTTTATCAGTGTTTCTACTTCAAAAAGTATTGAGATATTTAATCTAAAAACTGGAAAATTTATTGATAGAATAATTGTATCAACTAATTCTCCATTAAGAAATTTAACTATATATAATGATTCAAATGCTTATGTATCAGACCTTTACCAAAAGCAAGTAATTTGCTTTAATCCAACAACTTTTCAAATTAAAACCAAAATTGATGTTGGACCAGCTCCAGAAGGAATTTGTAATGATGATTTTTCAGTATTTGTAGCAAATTCAGGATTTGGAGATTATCAAAAAACTTTACCCAAAGCTGGCTATATTTCTAAAATAGATACAAAAACTAATACTGAAATTGCAAGTGTATTTTGTGGTAATAATATAATGCAAGTACATTATGCCTTATTTAATAATAAAGTTTATGGAATATTTATAAATTTCCCTTCTTTGCCCGATTCACTCGGTGGAATAGTTGAATTTGATGCAACAAATATGAAAAGAGAAAGGCAATGGAGAATGAAAATCATAAAAGCTATCATTTCCAAAAATATGCTTTATTTTATCAATAAAGATGGATTATTTGAAATTAATTTGCTCTATCCAAATTCACAAGCTGTTCAAATTCTTAAAAATACTAAAGATGAAAATTGGTATGGATTGCAAATTAATCCAAGTGAAACTGAAATATGGATTTGTAATGCAAAAAATTATCAAGTCAAGGGTGAGGTATTGGTTTTTAATATTAATTCAAAACAAGTTAATAAAATTATTCCTACAGGTCAAAATCCAAACAATATTCTCTTTTATTAAGGGTTAATACATAATTACACATTACAAATGTATAAAAGTATTAATTCAATGTAAAATGGATTTCCTAAAATGTCGAATAAGAAAAGCACTAAACAGCCAGAAATATTACAAAAAGTAATTTCTATTAAAGGTGCAAATCTTCATAATTTAAAAAATATTGATATAGATATTCCGAGAAACAAACTTACAGTTATAACAGGCGTATCTGGTTCTGGCAAATCTTCACTTGCTTTTGATACAATTTATGCTGAAGGGCAAAGACGATTTGTAGAATCACTTTCTTCTTATGCACGTCAATTTTTGGAAAGAATGGGCAAGCCAGAAGTTGAATCTATTTCAGGACTTCCTCCAGCAGTCGCAATTCAACAAGTAAGCCCAAAGAAAAATAACCGCTCAACAGTTGGAACAACAACAGAAGTTTACGAATATTTAAGATTACTTTATGGTAGGGTTAGTGCTACATTTTGCCATAAATGTGGCAAAGAAGTGGTACGTGATACTCCTGATACAATCGTAAATGATTTAACTCAACTTGAAGAAGGCTCAAAACTTTATATTTTATTCCAATTTGAACCAAGTACAGTTGAATGTTTTAAAGAACTCAAAATAGTAAAGGATTTGGGTTTATATCGTATTTTGATGAAAAAAGATAATCAAATGATTGATTTGAACGAAATACCTATTAGTAGAAAAATAAAAGCAGAAGATTTTTATGTGATTTTGGATAGATTGGCTTTAAGACTTGATGAAGAAGGAATAAAAACAAGACTTACTGATTCAGTCGAAAGTGCATTAGCTTATGGTAAAGGCAAATTAACTATTTATAATCAATCTCAAGAAAATTTTACTAGATATAGTAGTTTGTATGAGTGCAATACTTGCGAGATAGTTTATGAAGTACCTGAACCTAAATTATTCTCTTTCAATACTCCACAAGGTGCTTGTCCAATGTGTCAAGGCTTTGGAATGACTACAGGATTTGATGAAAGTCTTGTGATTTCTGATAGTACAATTTCAATTAGGCGTGGTGCAATTAATCCTTTCAAAGGTGCAAGTCAATCTTATCTTAGAGATTTAATTAAAATTGCACCTAAATATAATATAGACTTGGATTTGCCTTATAATAAACTCAGCGATGAAGCAAAGCGAGTAGTTTGGGAAGGTGCAAATGTGTATGAAGGAATTAATGGTTTTTTCAAAGAATTAGAAGATAAATCATATAAAATTCAAAATAGAGTAGCATTAAGTAGATACAAAGGATTTACAACTTGTAAAAGTTGCCATGGGTCAAGACTTCGCACTTCAGCAAGACAAGCATTTATTAATGGAAAGAATATTCCTGAACTTTTAAAATCACCTTTAGATCAATTATTATTGTTTTTTAATACTATTAAATTAACTCCATATCAAGAAAAAGTAGCAGGTTTAATTTTAACTGAAATTAAGTGGAGACTTCAGCTATTAGTTGATATTGGTTTGGAATATCTAACTTTAGAAAGAACAAGCCACAGCCTTTCGGGTGGCGAGGCTCAAAGAATAAATCTTTCAACTGCAATTGGCTCTTCTTTAGTTGGTACTCTTTATGTACTTGATGAGCCAAGTATTGGCTTACACCAAAGAGACTCACAAAGATTGCTAAATATTATTTTTAAATTACGCAATTTGGGTAATACTGTTATAGTTGTTGAGCATGACCCAGAAATTATGTCAGGAGCAGATTACATAATTGATATGGGACCAAAAGCTGGCGAGCATGGTGGTGAAATAATTTTCAAAGGTACTTATCCTGAGCTTATTGCAAGCAAAACCTCACTTACAGCAAAATATCTAAATGGATTAATGAAAGTAGATGTACGTAATAAAAAAATAAGTGGAAATGGAGAACATATTAAGATTACAGAACCAAGGAAAAACAATCTTAAAATGGATGAATTGAAAATTCCACTTGGCTGTTTGGTTACTGTTGCTGGAGTTTCAGGTTCTGGTAAAAGTACAATTATTTCAGATATTTTATATAATACTCTTCATAAAAATCAAATTCTTTTTGGTGGATTGAACGGATTAAATGAAATTAAAAGCAGTGATGGTAGCTTTGAAAAAATTATTGGTGCTAATAATATTGATTATATAGAGCTTGTAGATCAAACTCCTATTGGTCGCACTTTACGCTCCACTCCTGCAACTTTCACAAAAGTGTTTGATTATATAAGAGAAGTGTATGCTGGCACTCAAGCT
>JAYTXK010000182.1:0-2679 GCA_043743005.1 Ignavibacteriota bacterium | reverse complement strand
TACTGATTGGGGGAAAGACGAACTTCAAATTTATTCTGATTTTGGAATTCCACTTACTGTTGATACTTCTTTTTATTATCATTTAAATATTGATTACATAGCTAAAAAAACTGGAAAGACAAGAGGCAAACTTATAGCTCATTTCAGAGATTCTGGAGGAAATTATTTTTATAGGTATTGTTATTTAACAACAATAGTTGATGATATTAATGACGTAGAACTAACTTACGAAAACCCTCTCGCTTTCTACCCAAATCCAGCTACTTCTTATGCAACTCTTTTGCTAAATGAAGAGCCACAAGTAGGGGAGCAGGTGCAGATTTATAATTCACTTGGTATATTAGTCTCAGCTTTTGAAGTGTTGGGTAAGCAAACCCAAGTAAATACAGAAAAGTTTGCAGATGGAATTTACCTTGCAAGGCTACTTCGCTCTGGCAAAAGTGTGAAATTTTCTGTGATGAGGTAGTTTTTGAATAAAATGTATTTAAATTCCCCTCTCACTTTCATAGAAAGTCAGGCTCTGCCTGATTTAGAGGGGTGGCAGTCCAAAAGACTGACGGGGTGTTTCTAAATTAGTTTTTTTTATAGCAAAAACAATTTTCTTTGCAGATACTTTTCTTTTTGTATATTGTATTTGTAATTTTTTCAAAACTACACTTTTCAGGAATTGGATCCAACTGAGCCTACGCCTAAATGGAAAGATGTTATGACAGGTGTTCAAATTCCTTCATCAAAAGTTGTTCAATTTAATATTGGAGGATCTAATATCTATAATAATACATTTAATTCAAATAGGAGATATAGGTTTTGTCCTTCTGGAAATGTTGATTGTGGTCGTTATGGTTATTATGAAATTAAAACTAAATTAATTTTAAAACATACTGATGCCAATGGACATGATACTTTTGAAATTTGTGAAAATCAAAATTCAACAGAAGTTGGTTATTTGGATCAAGCCAGTGATGTGGCTGAAGATCCAAATTATATATTTACCTTTACTCCCTTACCTGTTAAAAACGTATTAAATGTAAGTTGTAGCACTTTAAATAATTTTAACGCTCTAATATATGATTCTAAAAGTAATTTAATTAGTTCATATAAGAATTTAAATAATAATTCATCAATTGATTTAAGTAGTCTTATTAAGGGAGTATATTTTATCCAAATATTAGATAAGGGAATAACATTTAAAGTTAAGAAATTTACCAAAGAATAAATGAAAAAAATATCATTAATATTCCTTTTCATTTTCTCAAGTTTATTTTCAAGCGAACTAACATTACCTAATCCAATTGATTTAGGTAATATGTTTGTTAAATATTCATCATATAACTATTTTGAAATTGAAAATAATACTAAAGACACCTTTTTTATTAAGAGTATAGGTACTACAACATATTATGATAAAAATATCAATTATAAAGGAAATGGATTGTATTCAACTGGGATATGGCAAGCTCTTGATTATTCTCCTAAAATCATTTTACCAAATGAGAAGAGAGTACTTTCTTATGAAGTTCATTCTAGCTATGAAGATTCAGTTAGCTTAAATGGTGGAAAATTAAAGTCGGGATTCAAGGTTGAATATCATAAATACAATAATGATTCTTTACAAATTGGGTATGTAAGTATAAGTTTTGCTGTCAAAAAAATTAAAAATAAAATATTAAGTGATTTTGGTGGCTTAACTATTGGTGCTTACAGATGCCCTAGTTCAAATTACATTTTAATTCATCAATATATTTCTTTTTTAAATACTTTTGATAATGAAATTAAAGCTGATTCAGTAAAATATTGGGGTGGTGATTCGGTAGTAAACTTTTATGGAATAGTAAATAATCTTCATCCAGATATTGGCTATCCTAAAATTCAATTTGATTCATTGCCATATATTATTAAGAGTAACTCTTCGGTAAATGTAGGCTGGTATGCAAAAAATATAGGATTACCTTATAGTAAAAAAGTATATCTAAATGTTTATATTACAGATGCAAACAATCAGCATATAGTTTTGTTTGATAGCATATATGTTCAATTTAATTCTGAGCATGGAGCATTAATAGAAAATATTGACAACTCATTAAAAGCAAAGTTAAACCTAAAACTTGTAAAGAATGAGAAAATATTTATAAGTACTTGCTCTTTCAATTCACATACTCTTGATTCTATCACTCAAGTGGGATGGGGCAATAGTGAGTTTAAAATTTATAGTCCAGTTGGTAGTTTTCCTTTAAAGCTCGAAAGTGGTTTTGATTATCCAATTAATTATGAAATAACTCCAAATAAAGTTGGCGAAGTTATAGGTAAGTTCGTTGCTCATTTTAGAGATGAAAATAACCAATATTATTATCGCTATTTAGTAATGAAAATCACAACAACTGGCACAGATGACGTAGAACTCACTTACGAAACCCCTTTTGCTTTCTACCCAAACCCAGCTACTTCTTTAGCAACACTTATGCTAAATGAAGAGCCTGAGTATGGGGAGCAGGTGCAGATATATAGTTCACTTGGCATATTAGTTTCAGCATTTGAAGTGGTTGGTAAGCAAACACAAGTAAATACAGAAAAGTTTGCTGATGGTATTTATTTAGCAAGGTTTCTTCGCTCAGGCAAAAGTGTAAAGTTTTCAGTTGTGAGGTAGAGGAGGAAATAAATAAAAATGCTCCACCTCCGTCT
>JAYTXK010000181.1:0-2851 GCA_043743005.1 Ignavibacteriota bacterium | reverse complement strand
TACTGATTGGGGGAAAGACGAACTTCAAATTTATTCTGATTTTGGAATTCCACTTACTGTTGATACTTCTTTTTATTATCATTTAAATATTGATTACATTGCTAAAAAAACTGGAAAGACAAGAGGCAAACTTATAGCTCATTTCAGAGATTCTGGAGGAAATTATTTTTATAGGTATTGTTATTTAACTACGATAGTTGATGATATTAATGACGTAGAACTCTCTACCGAAAACCCTCTCGCTTTCTACCCAAATCCAGCTTCTTCTTTGGCTACTCTTTTGCTAAATGAAGAGCCACAAGTAGGAGAAGAGGTGCAGATTTACAACTCACTTGGCATATTGGTATCAGCTTTTGAAGTTAAAGAGAAGCAAACCCAAGTGAATACAGAAAAGTTTGCTGATGGCATTTACCTTGCAAGGTTTATTCGCTCTGGCAAAAGTGTAAAGTTCACTGTTGTGAGGTGAGGAAAAATAATTTGAATTAAAATTCCCCTCTCACTTTCATAGAAAGTCAGGCTCTGCCTGATTTAGAGGGGTGGCAGTCCAAAAGACTGACGGGGTGTTTTTTAATTAGTTTTTTTAGAGCAAATATATTATTCTCTATTACGTTTGTTTTGATTTAAATAAAGTAAGATATGCACAAATTAAGAATATATATTGATACTTCAGTTATTGGAGGATGCTTTGATAAAGAATTTGATGTTTACTCAAATTTACTTTTTAAAGAATTAATTAGTGGTAAATATATTGTTTTGATTTCTGATTTACTTTTAGCAGAATTAAATAAAGCAAGTAAAATGATTTCTGATAAATTAATTGAAATTCCTTTAGAACATACTGAGTTTATTACAAGGTCAAATGAATCATTTGAATTAGCTCAAAAATATATTAGTTATCAAGCATTAAGTAATAAAAATTTTGAAGATGCACACCATATAGCCTTAGCAACTATAAATAATTCAAATATTCTAGTAAGTTGGAATTTCAAGCATATTGTAAATATTAATAGAATTTCTGTATTTAATTCAGTTAATATTTTACAAAATTATCCGATTTTAAATATTAGATCACCTCGGGAGGTAATAGATTATGGAAACTAAAAATATAGATTGTGTTGAAATGCAAAGAGCAATCAGAAATGAATTCTGGGAAGAATCAAACGAAAATATATACAATTTGGAAAAAATAATTGATAAAGAATTAGAAAAAAGTGAACTATATAAAATATATAAGTCCAGATTAGTAAGCAATGTTAGTGATTTTGATTTAAATTTAGTTGTTTAAAATTATAAATAATTTAATTTTCTTTGCAATTACTTTTCTTTTTGTATATTGTATTTTTTCATTTACACAAATTTTAAAACAACTATGCTCAAATATTCTTTCATATTCATTTTTATATTTCTAATAAATATTTCATTTTTAATTTGTGAACCTGAGCTATTTCACGATAGCTTAGGCACATTTCATACTTATTATGGTACAAAAGAGAATCCTTATTATTCATATTTTGAGATTCCACTAATTAATAACCAAAAAGATCCGATTTATTTAATTTCAAACTTTGAAAATAATTTATCAGAAAATTTTGATTGTAGTTTATCATCTGGTAGAGATAAATTATATCATAGTGCTGTAAAACTAAATAATTCTGACACATTTAAAATTTGTATTGGGCTTTCAACTTTTCAAAAAGTAAAAGATAGCCTTGCTATTTATTACGAAACTACTAAAGCTAATAGCACTTTTATTATAAGAGATTCTTTCTTTATTAAAATCGAAGCTAATGAATCTCCAAATTTAAAAATAGATAATTATTTTTTAGATCAATATATGTATTTTTATGAAATAACTCCAAAATATTCTTTTATTGAATCTTTAAAAATATTTAATTATTCAGACGAAATTGAATTATTAAGTATTGAATCTATAAAAAATAACCATTTTGAATTTTTAGGCTTTTCTAATATTAAATCAAATACTCCAAATATAAATTTAAATTTGCCTATTAAGTTAGATAAAAACCATTTTGTTTATACTGTATTCAGAAGTTGGATTATTGATTTTGGATTAAATTCTGATTCAATAAAATTTGTTTATAAGAACACTAATACAGGCATATTAGATTCAGAATATGTTAAATTAAGAATGAATCTTCATCAAAACAAATCATTAAATATTCAGGATAATAATTTTATTTATCAGTCAATAACTAAAGTAACCAAAAAATATCCAAAAGCAATTTATATTTATAATAGGTTTGACAAAGATGTTAAAATAAATAAGTTTACTTATTTTGACCCATTAGAAAGTAATAGCTTAGCTATTAAAATGTATAATAAAAACCTTCCAATTATTATTAAGCCAAATAATGTAGATACAGTAGAAATTGACTACACACCTCAAAATGTTGAAGGGCAATTTATAGGAAAATTAAATGTTGAATATGAATATAATGGTGTTTCAGATATAAATTTTATATATATAGTTACTCAAAATGATAGCAAAACTGACGTAGAACTATCTTCCGAAACCCCTCTTGCTATCTACCCTAACCCAGCATCTTCATTAGCTACTCTTTTGCTCAATGCAGATCCACTAGTGGGAGAAGAGGTACAGATATATAATTCACTTGGCATATTAGTATCAGCTTTTGAAGTTAAAGAGAAGCAAACCCAAGTGAATACAGAAAAGTTTGCTGATGGTATATACTTAGCAAGGCTGCTTCGCTCTGGCAAAAGTGTGAAATTTTCTGTGATGAGGTAGGGGAGGAAATACTTTTATTTTTATTTTAGTTGTATTATTGTACAACTTTTATTATTTTTGTTAATATGAATTCAGGAAAATATA
>JAYTXK010000180.1:0-4501 GCA_043743005.1 Ignavibacteriota bacterium | reverse complement strand
ATTAACATAATTAGAATAGGGAATTACAGCATAAACAGCAATTGCCATCATCAATGATAACATCGGTGCTAATCTATGAAATCCTTTACTTGCAGCATCAGGTATTAAATCTTCTTTCATAAAAAGTTTTATTACATCGGCAATAGGTTGGAGCAATCCAAAAGGACCAACTCTATTAGGTCCATTTCTTTTTTGTATCCAAGCACAAACTTTTCTTTCTAACCAAACTTCAGCCGAAGCCAAAACTAGTATTATATTTACTATTACAAATGCTTTAATGCCAGTTTCGGCAAGCATCCAAGTTATATTAGCTGTATTCATTAATAAGGTTTCATAACATGTGAAACATAATTATTTAATTTAGGATCAGGACTTGAAGATTTATTGAATTGAATACCTTGATATTCATCTAATAAATTATAGTTCATACCTTTGAAAGCAGGTACATTTTTCTCAATTTCATCAAAAACATTTTCAGATTTAGAATATTGCCAATTTGCACCCATTGCAATTGCTAAATCTTTAATAATTCTCCAACTCATTCTGCAATTACGCACTTCATGTTGAGTCCATCTATCATTTAATGCACCAAATTTATCAAGTCGAGACATATTTAATCCCATATATCTCATATTTTCTTTAGTAATCAATACTGGTTTTAAATGTTGAACTCTACCTTTGTGATTAGCATAAGTACCTTCACTTTCAGCATAAGTAGAAGCTGGTAAAATAATATGGGCAAGTTCTGTAAGCCTATTATTATTATAGTGCATTGCAATTAATAAGTCTAATTGACCTAAGGAATTTAATATTTCTGGGAAATGAGTAAAATCATCTTCCATAGCAATTACAGCTTTAATTTCACCAATTTTGATTTTTTCAGCTAAATCTATTACTTTTATTCCTGTCAAAGAAGTAGCTCCAACTTCTCTTGCACCATTTGTATTTGGAGCCCTATCGGCTACACTTAAAAATCCATCATCTTTAATATTGTCAATATGATGCATAAAATCAATATTTTGAGTTTTCAAAATTGATTTTGCAAATTTTTGCAATAAATAATTAGATTCAATTGTTGCTTTTGCTGAAGTTAAAACAAAAATTTCAGAAGCTTTGAATTTATTTAATAATTCAGTAGTTTTTGAAATTGCATCTTGCCAATTTAATTTTTCTAAATTATCATTAACTCTAATATGGGGTTCGGTAATTCTATTTTGATTAACAAATTCAATGTAATTTAGTCTTGCATCATCAGTTAGCCAATGTTTATTAACATACATATTAGTTCGAGGTTGAATCCTAAGAATTTCATTATTCATAACTCCAATCGAAGTATTTGCTCCAGAACCATCAGCAAAAGAAATTGAATCATTAAAACTCATATCCCAAACTCGAGCTTTGAATCTAAAATCTTGACTTGTCAATGCACCAACAGGACAAAGTTCAATTACATTCATTGAATATGGGTTATCGAGAACAGTACCATCAAAAAGTTCAATAGTAACATGGTCGCCACGCTGAACAAATGTAAGGACATCTTGGTTTGCAATTTCTTTTGTAAATCTAATACACCTTGAACACGATATACATCTTTCTGCATCAAAAATTACATTTGGTCCCCAAACTTGCCTTTTTTTAGCATGATTCTTTTGTTCTTCAAATCTACTCTCACCTTTACTATGCTTAAACGCATACTCTTGTAGTTTACATTCACCGGCTTCATCACAAATCGGGCAGTCTAATGGGTGATTTATTAATAGAAATTCCATAACTGCTTCTTGAGCTTCAACTGCTTTTTCAGAAAGAGCTTTTACAACCATTCCTTCAGAAACTGGTGTAGCACAAGCTATTTGTAATTTTGGGAAAAATGATATTATATCATTTCCATTCTCATCTTTTTCTATTTCGCCTTGCTGATTTCTCTTTGGCATTCCAACTTCTACTAGACACATACGACAGTTGCCAGCTACTGTAAGCTCAGGATGCCAGCAAAAGTGAGGTATTTGCATACCATTTTCATAAGCAGCTTGGATTATTGTTTTTCCAGGCGAAGTTTCTATTAAATGTCCATCTATTTTTATATGAGGCATTTTATATCTGCTCCAAGTGTAATGAAATCTATCATTTTAGATACTTTTAGTTCAAATTATCTTGCAATTTACACAAGTTTTTTAAGTTATCAAATAAAAAAGATACTTTATTAATCAACAATGAATATTAAATTTAAATTGTAGGTGTTTTTGTATTTAATAATATTTAATTTATTTATCTATGATGTAAAAAATTAGAATATTATAAATTGTAAGTTTGTAATTAAATTTGAAAATTTAATATAGTTTATTTAATATGTTTTTCATAGAGTATTTTTCTAAATACCTCAAATTATTTAGAATTTCCAAAATTCATTGTAAAGGGTCAATTAATCACTTCAAAATATATGTTTATTTGTTTGATAAATTAAGATTTATAGTTGAAGTTTAATTGTTGAGTTTACAAAAATCAAATACTTGATAAACTAATATTAAACAATTTGATAATTTAATTCGTCTTGCAAATTCAAATTTGTAAAAATAAAAAATACGAACCAAATAAATGAATAATAATGAAATAATTGAATTTTTTGAAAAATTAATATCTGATATAGGACATTTGGAAATTCCAGAACCTGTGTTTGAAAAAATGTCAACTGAATATGGAACAGTTATAGTAGAAGAACTTAAAAAAACACAAACTTTAAAATTACCAAAATATGAAATTGATTTTTTTGAATGGCTTAAAGAAAATGATGTGAATGTTTGGAATGATATATGGTTGGATGATAATCCTGTAGAAGAGCCTTATGTAGTTAGTATTTCTTTTTTAACAAAACTTTTAGAAAAAGATGGCAGAGGCTTTCCAATATGCGATCTTGTAAATAATGACAACTTTTATTTTTCAATAAACCACATGGTTGATGAAGAATCAAAAATGCTTATCGACTCAGCAAAAAATAGATTTGTTGCAAAAGATAAATTAACAATAGCACAACTCTTAGCTTTAGAAATTGCAATGGGCGAAATAGATATTTGGCATTTCGCATATAAACATAAGATTGATTTGAATGAAGCTAAAAATGCAGTTTATGAATTAGTAAATGATGAAGTACTTGTTCATCTCAAATCAACAGAGCATCTTACTACTTTTATAAATATATAAAGTGTTTATCAAAAACAACTATTTCAATCTATTTACTTTACTGTCATAATGTTACTATGATTTCAGCCTATTATTAGGTAAATTTGTAAAAATACTTTATCCAATTTATAAGATTAAATGAGAAAATTTGAAAATGAAGATCTTTCTATTCGTAAAAAAATAGAAATAGAAGAGCCGAAAATAGGTAAACTTTATATTATTTCAACACCAATAGGCAACGAAGAAGATATTACACAAAGAGCAATAAGATTATTAAAATTATCAGATTTAATAGTTTGTGAGGAATTTAGAGTTGGTGCTCAACTTTTGAAATTACATAATATTCGTAAAGATTTAGATAATTTAAATGAGCAAAATGAAACTCAAAGAGTACCTGAATATATTAAAAAAATGAAAGAAGGTACAAGAATTGGATTAATTTCTGATTGTGGTACTCCAGTATTTGCTGATCCGGGTGCTAATTTAGTAAGTGCAGCTTTAGCAGCAGGAATTGAAATTGAAGTAGCTCCTGGAGTAACTTCAATTATGGCAGCTCTTGTTCGTAGTGGATTACCAATTGATAAATTCTATTATGCAGGATTTGTTTCTCAAAAAACTGAATTAAGAATTGAAGCTTTAAAAGCTTTGGAAAGACAACCTCACACAGTAGTTTTACTTGAAACTCCATATAGACTTCGTCCTTTTTTAGATGCAGCTTGCGAAGTAATGCCTGATAGAAGAGCATATATTGGAATGAATCTTACAACTTTATTTGAAACTCATCATTATGGTACTTTTGAAGAATTAAAACAAAAATTTGAAACTTTATCAGTCAAAGCTGAATTTGTGATTTGTTTTGAAGGTAGAGAAAATAATGTTCCTATTGCTAAAGTTCCATTTAGAGCAGATAGAAATAAATTTAAATCTGAAAATTCTTTAGATGAAAATAGTGATAGAGAATTTGGATATAGGGGTGGAAAAGACAAAAAAAGAAAAACTGGAGATTTCAAAAAAGATAGATTTAGAGGATTTGGAAGAGAAGAAAGACCTGATACAATAGATGAAAATGTAATAGGTGGAGAAGAAAGTCCGAAAAAAACATATAGAAGTGGAGAAGACAGACCTAAAAGAGAATACTCTCCTAGAAGTGGAGAAGATAGACCTAAAAGAGAATACTCTCCAAGAAGTAGTGAAGATAGACCTAAAAGAGAATACTCTCCAAGAAGTAGTGAAGATAGACCTAAAAGAGAATACTCTCCAAGAAGTGGAGAAGATAGACCTAAAAGAGAATACTCTCCAAGAAGTGGAGAAGACAGACCTAAAAAAG
>JAYTXK010000179.1:0-3157 GCA_043743005.1 Ignavibacteriota bacterium | reverse complement strand
ATATGATAAGACTATATTTGTAAAATCATCAAAAGAATGTCTAATTGAACTTCTAACATTCCAAGAATCTAAATATTGGTTTGTAAATTCTCCACTTGTTGAAATTCTTTTAAAGCCAAAAGTGAAATTTGTATTTGCATAAATATTTTGGCTAAAGATGCCATCTGATGATAAACAGTCTTTTCCAGCATCTGAATACCATATTTTTGTAAATGGGGTTTTTGAATTATATTGAATTTCCTGAAAATTAAAATAAAGTCCTCCACTCGACCCACCAATGATACTTGCTTCAGAACCTTTCAAAATTTGTAAATTCTCAAATGCTTCAGTAGAATAGTCATTTAAATTATAAATTCGAGAATCTGGGCTAAGTATATTTCTTCCATTAAATCTAAATGAATTGTCTCTGTGTCCTGCTCCATAAGCTAAGAAATTGTCATAAAGTCCAAAACTACCTTGAAAATTAGGGTAATAATTAATTTCATTAGCAAGTAATTCACTCATTTGAGAATAGTTAATAACTAAACCATTACTTTTATTAATTGTTTCAAAAAATGAATTATCTAAAAGGTAAACTGATCCTAACCTTTTGTCTATTTTATATAAAATTGTATCATTATTATTTGAATTTGCTGAATCGTTTGTTTTAGTTATATCAAGTGTTTTATTAGAGTTAGTATCTTTTGTTGGTATTGGGCTTGTGTTTATAACACTTGAAGGAATGCTGTCAGTATTAGCAAAAATAAAAACGCTACTCAATATGAATAGTAATTGAATAGCGTTATATTTTATTAATCTTAACATCAGAAACTACATATTAAGTTGAATTTGGTTGTCATCACCAGTTTCCAAAGGTTCAGTACCATCAGTATTAGATTCATCTTCATCTTCTTCGTGAAGTACTTTAGTAATATCTGCTATTTTAGAACCATCATCTAATCTTATTAATCTAACACCCTGAGTGTTTCTTCCAATTATTCTGATTTCAGCCAATGCTTGCCTAATTAAAACTCCTTGAGTAGTAATAACAATTAAGTCTTCACCATCAGTACAAGACATTAAAGCAACAACTTTCCCAGTTTTTTCAGTAACATTCATTGAAATAACACCTTTAGCACCACGTTTTGTAAGTCTGAAATCTTCAAACTTAGTACGCTTACCATAGCCATTTTCTCCAACAACTAATACTTGTTGGTCTTGGCGTTTTATAGTAACCATTGAAATTACAAAATCACCTTTGCCCAAGCTAATTCCTCTAACTCCAGTTGCAGTACGACCCATTGGTCTTACTCCACCTTCGTTAAATCTACAAGCTAAGCCATTCGATGTCCCTAAAATAATTTCTTGGTTTCCATTTGTTACATCAGCACCAATCATTCTATCATTATCATTCAAATTGATAGCAATAATTCCACTTTTTCTAACATTTGCAAAGTTAGATAATAAAGTCTTTTTAATTGTTCCTAGTTTTGTACACATTACAACAAAAGAATCTTCTTGTTCAAAATTCTTAACAGTAATATATGAAGTTACTTTTTCATCAGATTGTTTTTCAATTACATTAGCAAGAGATTTACCTTTTGCTTGTCTGCTCATTTCAGGCAAATCAAATACACGTAATTTATAAGTTCTACCCATATCGGTAAAGAACAAAATATAATCGTGAGTGGCAGCTTGAAAAATGTGTTCAATAAAATCTTCATCATTAGTAGCAGAACCAGTTAAGCCTCTTCCACCTTTGTTTTGCCTGCGATAATTTGAAGATTTAATACGTTTGATTAGTCCAGAGTGAGATATAGTAATTATCATATCTTCATTGGCAATCATATCTTCTATAGAAAAATCTTTTGAATCATAAACAATTTCAGTTCGTCTTTCATCACCAAATTTAGTTTTAATATCACTTAATTCTTGAGATATTATTTGCATTTGAAGTAATTTACTTGCCAATATACCTGTCAATTTTTCAATAATTTGAAGTAATTCTTTATATTCATTAAGAATTTTATCTCTTTCAAGTCCAGTTAGTCTTTGCAATCTCATTTCAAGAATAGCTTTTGCTTGAGCTTCACTCAATCCAAATTGCTCTATTAATGCAGCAGATGCTATTGTAGCATCAGCAGATGCTCTAATAGTTTTAATTACAGCTTCAATATTATCTAAAGCAATTACAAATCCTTCTAAAATGTGGGCTCTTTTTTGAGCAGTTTCTAATTCAAATTGAGATCTACGAACAACTACTTCATTTCTATGTTCTAAGAAATAATGCATCATTTCTTTGATATTAAGAACTTTTGGTCTTCCTTTTACTAATGAAAGCATAATTACACCAAAAGTAACTTGCATTTGAGTCATTTTATAAAGATTATTAAGCACAACAGTAGCAATTGCATCTCTTTTTAGCTCAATTACCATTCTCATTCCATCTCTATCAGACTCATCTCTTATTTCTGAAATACCTTCTAAGTGTTTATCTCTTGCAAGTTGAACAATTTTCTCATGAAGCATTGCTTTATTAACTTGATAAGGTAATTCATTGATTATAATAGTTTGCTTAGTTCCAGCTAAATTTTCTTCTATTATAGCTCTTGCTCTAATTATTACCTTGCCTCTACCAGTATGAAAAGCATCTCTTACTCCACTAAATCCATAAATAATACCACCAGTAGGGAAATCTGGAGCTTTTACATGCATCATTATTTCATCAATTGTAATATCAGGATTTTCAATAAATGCATGAAGTCCATTAATTATTTCAGTTAGATTATGAGGAGGAATATTAGTTGCCATACCTACAGCAATACCACTTGCTCCATTAATAAGCAAAGTTGGAAGCATTGAAGGAAGTACGATTGGCTCTTCTAATGATTCATCAAAATTTAGACGAAAATCTACAGTATTTTTATCAATATCTGCAAGAGTAGTCATTGCAATTTGAGCAAGTCTAGTTTCTGTATAACGCATTGCAGCTGCAGGATCACCATCTACTGAGCCATAATTTCCTTGACCATCTACAAGTGGGTATCTCATAGACCAGCTTTGTGCAAGCCTTACCATTGCTTCATATACAGAGCTATCGCCATGTGGGTGATACTTACCAAGCACTTCACCAACAAGTCTTGCAGACTTTTTATGAGGTCTATTTGGCAACAATCCC
>JAYTXK010000178.1:0-13942 GCA_043743005.1 Ignavibacteriota bacterium | reverse complement strand
AATGCAAAATACCAATTAAGAACCCCACCCCAACCCTCGCCCTAAAGATTTTTGACATAAAGTCAAAAATCGGGGAGGGAGAAATTAATACCAAACACTAAGGTTCATCGCTTGGGGTCAATTGACCCCTCGGAGTGACGAAAGGAAAAAACCAAGAAAAACTCCCTAACCCCCTTTGAAAAAGGTGGCATAAGAGATTATAAAATTGACTTGTTATTCTTTTTCAACCATATTTTTTATCAAGATGTAAAACACTTCTTTTTTATATTTTCATATAGAATTATATTTGTAATTATTAAAACCACATTTTTAGGAAATGAAATGAAGAATACCATTATTTCTGTTTTTTCACTTGCTTTAGCCCTTGTAATTTTTTCATCTTGCAATAATAGTCCCAAAGCAATTGAAATACAAGGCTTAGATAGGGTTGTTGAGTCAAATTACAAATATGAAATTAGTATCCCGAGTAATTGGTTAAATACTAAAAATGCAAAAAGAGTAGCTTCATTTAGTAACAAAGAAGCATCAGATAGATTTAGAAAATATGAAGGTGAAGGATTTCCCGGTGCAAAAGTTGATTTGGAAGTAATTGCTTTGGATTCATCTGGTATAGATGGACTAATTGCAAAAAGAAAAGTATTTGCAGCCGAAGTATATTCAGCACCTACAAAAGCAAATATAGATGGAGCTGAGGCTACAAAACTTACTTATACATTCGATCTTTCAGATGGTTCATTTGATGGAGAAATGTATTTGACAACAAAGGATAATAAAACTGCAACTTTAATTACATTTGAAACTTTTGGAGCAACAAAAGAAAAATATAAGGAAAAATTTGCAGAAATATTGAAATCAGTAAAGCTTGCTACTACTCCTATTAAAAAAGAAGGAGATGTATTGGTTAATAATGTGGAAGCAGCTCCTGCATCAAAAAATCTTAAAGCTACAAGTGGAACTGGCTTTGCAATTAGCATCCCAGATAATTTCAAAACTGAATCTGGTGGAGCAAAAGCTCTTTTCTCAAAAAGATATATTGGCGAAAGAAGAGGTGATAGTTATGTTCAAGTAGATGTAATTGATTCAAAAAAATCTAACAACTTAAAAAACATAGCAGATGGTACTAAAACTGCAGTTAAAGGTGGCGAACTAAAGGAAACTAAACTTGGTGGACAAAGTGGATTTTTCTTTACTTATGCTCCAGCTAAAGATGTAAATGGTAGAATTTATTTTGCTTTGAAAAATGATAATCTTTATAGAATTACAATTAATTGGTTTCATGGCGAAGAAGCTGACTATTTGCCAGTATTTGAAAATGTAATTAAGTCGTTTAATATAAAATAATTATGTAAAAGTTTGTGTTATAAAAAGCCACCTCAAAAAGGTGGTTTTTATTTATTATTCAACTTTGATGAAAGGTTCAATTTTTGCAAATTTCTTTTTACCAATACCTTTTATTTTCATAAAGTCTTCAATTTTTTTGAATGAATGTTTCTTTTTGTAATCCAAGATTACATCAGCCATTTTATCGCCAATACCGGGTAATTTTGTAAGTTCATCTTTGCTTGCATTATTGATATTTATTTTGGAAGTAGGAAGTTCTTTTCTTTTGTAGCTACCATTATCATTTTTAATTATGGTATCACCTTTAGCCAAAACTGAATCAATATTGCCTTTTGTATCAGTACCAGTATATGTTGATTTCTCAGCTAAAGCAATACTATCAAGCATTTTTTGAATTTTGAGAATATTAATTTTATCTTGTGAGTAATTGCTATAATATGTGTATTTTCCAATCAGTCCAATCAATAAACCAATTATAATAATAATGACAAAATTGAGTTCTGTTTTGGTTACAGAAAATAAAGTTTGTAGTTTTTCTATTAAGTTATTTTTAGCCAAGAGTGAAATATATTTTAATTCAAAAATAAGTTTATTAATTTTGTAACAAATATAAGTAAAATTCACAATTATACGAAGAGTTTTATGAAAAAAGTAGCAGTAATTATGGCAGGTGGATTGGGAGTTAGATTATGGCCCAATAGCACAGAATCAAAGCCAAAGCAATATATGAGCTTATTTGGCAATGATTCGATGATTCAAGAAACATATAATAGGTTATTAGATATTTTTGCAAATGAAGATATTTATGTTGTAACCTATAAGTCTTTTGCAGTTCATACTCAAGAGCAATTACCTAATTTGCCAAGTAAAAATATTATTTTGGAACCATTTGGTAGAAATACATTGCCAGCTTTAGGAATTGCAGCATTGCATATTCAACAGCGTTACAATAGCAATATTGTAATGTTTTCATTTCCGTCCGACCATATAATTGGTAATCAAACTGAATTTAAAAGAGCTGTAGAAACTGCCTCAAAGGTAGCATCAAATACAAATGGAATTGTAACAATAGGAATAAACCCAACCAGACCGGGTACTCAATATGGTTACATTCAGATTAATGAAGAAAAAGAAAATATTGAGGAATATTTTGACTTGGGAGTTCGATCTACAAATGTATTTGCAGAAAAACCAGACCTTGAAACAGCGAAAAGATTTTTAGAAAGTGGCGATTTCTTATGGAATAGTGGTATATTTGCTTGGAAACTTGAAGTATTTTGGAATAAATTAGAAAAATATTTACCAGAATATTCAGCACAATTAAAATCAATTGAGAAACAACTTTTTACAGATTCTTACAATGATGCTATTGATTTCATTTACAAACAGATAAATTCTATTTCAATAGATTATGGGATAATGGAAAAAACAGATGATTTATATCTTGTAAAAGCGAGCTTTAGTTGGAGTGATGTAGGTAATTGGGACGAGCTTTACAGGCTCTCAATGAAAGACTCAAGAAATAATGTAACACAAGGAGATGTAGTTGCATTAGATACTGGTAATTCATTAATTTATTCCAAAAACAAAATGATTGCTACAGTGGGAGTTGAAGATTTGGTTATAGTAGAATCTGATGATGCTATTTTGATTTGCAAAAGAGGCGAAACAGAAAGAGTAAAAGAAATGATAGATTATCTGAGACATCAGCAAATAAATAGGTTATTATAAAACTTGCAATTGAACTTTTGAGCTTATTTTGAAATCTTATTATGTTATTTTGTTAAATAAATACATTATTCACTAAAAGATGTCAAAAAAATTATTTAAATTAGTAAAATTAAAAAGGAGAATTTTATGAGTAGTAATCACAATATATTATTAGATTCTGGCACCAATGAATTAGAAGTTATTGAATTTGTATTAGATTACCACTCTAAAAAAGGTGATAAACAAACTCAATCATTCGGTATAAATGTAATAAAAGTTCGTGAAATTATAAAAATGCAAGCTATTACACAAATGCCACATCAATCAAAATATGTTGTTGGGCTGTTTAATCTTAGAGATAAACTTATCCCTGCACTTGATATTTTAGATTACTTATATGGTGAAAAAAGCAATTTAGAAACTTCTAAAATGGTAATTGCTGAATTTAACAAGCTACAAGTTGGGATGATTGTCTCTGATGTTAAGAGGATTCATAGAATTAGTTGGTCAAGCATTGTTGCACCTGAGTCGTTGCATGATTTTGATACTGATGCTTCTACAATTACTGGAATATTAAATTTAGATGATAAACATATATTAATGATTGATGTTGAAAAAATAGTTGCAGATGTTGAGCCAAGTTCTTCTATTGATAATACAGGTGCAACAAAACTTTTTGATAATAAACCAATAGTTGTAACTGCCGAAGATTCGCTAACAATTAGAAAATTAATTAATGATAGGCTTAAAATTGGTGGATTTGAAGTAAAATCATTTGTTGATGGAAGTCGTGCTTGGGATTATTTGAGCAGCATATCAAAAAAAGTCGATGAAGGTATTAGCTTAGAAAGTATGGTAAATGTAATAATTACAGATATTGAAATGCCAAATTTAGATGGTTACACTCTAACTAAGAGAATTAAACTTGATAAAAACTTAAGCAAATTACCTGTTGTTATCTTTTCGTCATTAATAAACGAAGAACTTTTTCACAAAGGAAAAGCAGTTGGTGCAGATGCACAATTATCCAAACCACAAATAGGTGAACTATTAGATACTATTAAAGTACTATTATCGACATAAGATACATTCAATAGTAAATAATATATTTGTTTACGATTATTTCTATTAAGAAATACAAGTAAGTTTTAGTAATATAAAATAAGTTTTAAATCATTGCTTTTATTACTTTTTTATGCTATTACTATTCTAATATATAAAAAACTTTAAAATTATTTTAATTTTTAATGTAACTTTTATTCGTTTCAATAGTTATTATGTTTTAGAAAAACATATTTTTGAATAAACATATTGAAGAGGGGTCTTATGTTTCGTAATTTTACTAAAAGTAAAATGTATTTGTGCAATTTTCTTATTGCAATATTTATAATTGTCGGTATTACTTCCAATTTAGTTTCAAGTAGTAGTGGCAAAACAGGTCAAACATCTGCTGGCTGTGGTACTAGTAGCTGTCATGATGGAAGTGCAAACTCTGCAACTGGCATTTCAATTACTAGTGGCTCAGGAAATTTTAATGTTAATACTAATGCAAGTATAAATGTTACTGTTAGAGTAACACATTCTACACTTTCTAAAGGTGGAGTTGATATTGGTGTTAAAACTGCTTCATCAGGTGGAACAAATATTGGTACAATGAGCAATGCTGGCTCTGGTCTGCAAATAATTGGTGGAGAAGTAACACATAATGGAACGCAAAGTTATATAAGTAATAGCATAGATTATACTTTTACTTGGACTGCACCAAGCTCAGCAGGAACTTATTATATTCAAGTTGCAGCAAATTCTGTAAATGGAAATAATAGTAGTGATTCTGGAGACCAATGGAATACAACTACTCAAGCTATTACAGTTACAGCAGGACCAACTGTTTCAGTAACTACTCCAAATGGTGGAGAAAATGTTTGTCCAGGTGCTTCAACAGGTATTCAATGGACTTCATCTGGTTTTTCAAGTGCAAAAATTGAATTATCTTCAGATGGAGGAAGTAGCTACCCTACATTATTAGCTACTGTTCCAGCAAGTACAGGTAGCTATTCTTGGAATGTACCTGGCAACCAAGCTATTGGCAGTCAATATAAAATTAAAGTAAGTGATGCAAATAATGCTGCAACTTTTGATGAAAGTAATGCAAATTTTACAGTAGCTCTTGCAACTTCAATTACAACACAGCCTCAATCTAAATCAATGTGTACTGGTAGTGCAAATTCAGTATGGCTTACTGCAGTTGGCAATGGACTTTCATACCAATGGAAAAAAGATGGAGGAGAAATTTTTGGTGCTACTTCTCGCACTTATTCTATTGCTTCTGTTTCGGTTTCAGATGCTGGTACATATATTTGTACAGTTTCGGGTGCTTGTGGGGCAGCTTTTAATAGCCAAGCTGCAACTATTACAACTGTTAGTGGTCCAGCTATTACTTTAGACCCAAAAGGAAAAACAGTTTGTATTGGTTCTAATACAGCTATATGGGCTGAAGCTACTGGTGATAATCTTACATATAAATGGCAAAAAGATGGTTCTGAAATAAATGGTGCAAATTCTAAAACACTTACTATTACTAATTTTCAATCTTTAGAAAATTCTGGTATTTATAAGTTTTTGGCTATTAGTGCAAATTGTGGAGTTACTGTAACAAGTTCTTCTGCAATTATGCAAGCAGGTGTTGTTCCAACTATTAGTTTGCAACCTGTGAAAACTACTGTATGTGAAAATACTGATGCAAATTTATTTTTAACTGCTAATGGTTCTAATTTACAATTCCAATGGTATAAAGATGGTAGTATGGTATCAAACGCTATTACATCAACTCTTACTATTACAAAAGCACAAATTGCACACACTGGAAACTATTATTGTAAAGTTACTGGTACTTGCGATCCTGCAATTTCAAGCTCAACAATTTCATTAGTTGTTAATACTGCTCCAGCTATAAAATTAAATCCACTAAGTAAAAATGGAACTGAAGGTGGAAGTGTAACATTCACAGTTGCAACTTCATTTACTGGCACTACTCAATACCAATGGTATAAAGGTAATACTTTATTAACTGGAAAAACATTACAATACTTAGAATTTACTAACTTAGCCTTAGCTGATGCAGGCGATTATTTATGTAAATTAACTAACACTTGTGGAACTTCAACTTCATTGGTTGCTACCTTAAATGTAATTTCAGGTGCAAGTGGTGTATTAACTTTAGCTAAAAATTTAGTAACTTTTGGTGAAGTATCTCAAAGCAAACCAGAAACTAAAGTGCTTACTGACTTTATTTCTAATACTGGAAAGAAAGCAATGACTATTAGCTCTATTACGGTTGGTGGTACAGAAAAAGATAATTTCAAAATAAAAGGAATTACTTTGCCTGCTACTATTGATGCTGGCAAATCACAAAGTATAAGTGTAGAATTTACACCCGGCAATAGAGGTATTAATGTAGCAAGTGTTGATGTTTCTACTGATGACAAACAAGTAGCGTCATTTGGCATAATTGGAAAATCATCTTTGGACAAACCTTCAATTTCACTTGACAAACCAAGCTATACTATTAATTCTGCGTTACAAAATAATGCTTCTGGAACAATTACACTAACTAATGCTTCAAGTTTCCCAGAAGTAATTACAAGTCCTGTAACATTTTCAGATAATGATTTTACTTTAATTTCACCAAGTGGTACTTTTTCAGTAGATGCAAAATCTTCTAAAAATTTGATATATTCATTTGCTCCAAAAACTGAGACTCTTCATAGCTGTACTGTTACAATCAAAGCAGACTTTGCAATTAGTCCTGTTATTGCAATTATCAAAGGTTCTGTTGGTGCAAATTCAGTTGATTATGATGAACACTTAGTTAATAATATTAATGCAGTACCAAATCCAATTGAGAATATGACTGAAATTAGTTTTGATATACCAAATCCACAACAGTTTGATTTCAAAATTGCTGATGCAAATGGTAAATTAATTAGAGTATTTAATGAACAAAATTATACTTCTGGACATTATAAGATTAATTGGGATGGCACTGACTCTAATTCTCAGACATTACCAAGTGGAATATATTATGGAATTTATCAATCTGGAAATAAAATAAAAACAATTATTTTAAATCTGAAAAAATAATTTTCGTTGTCTGCTCGTGCGGAAAAAAAGAGAGTAACTTATATTAATTTATAAGTTGCTTTTTTTTTTATATTGATATTAATTTTTTGCATTATTATAGTCTTTAAGAATAGAATTTGAACTTTATCGTTTATAATATATTATTTCAATCATTACTTTATGTTAAATCACCTATTTACTTTATGTTAAATCACCTATTTACTTTATTTCAATCTGCCAAAGAGCTTCAACTGCTTTGTGGTGCTGAATTAGTTTCAATATTTACTCAAGAAAAAGAGATAGCTATTCTTGCTTTTGATGATGGAGAAGAACTACATAATATTGAAATATCTACTTTAAATAAGAGAGATGCAATATTTGTTAGAAAAAATTTTGCTCGAGCAAGAAGCAATGTTCAAGATATTTTTAATGAGGCAAAAGGTGAAATCCTCCAAGAAATAAATATTTTTAATAATGACAGAATAATTCATTTCAAATTTATAAATAGAAATATTTGGGCTTTACTTTTTGGAAATGGAATGTCGAATTTAATATTAACAAGTAGCCATAATAATATACTTGATGCTTTAAAAAACAAAAAAGATTTATTAAATTCAAACTTTTATCCTGAAAAAAGAAGTATAAAAAAGCTAATAGAACAAGATTCAAATTTAACTTTAAAAGATGCAATTGGTAGGAGTGATTTCTTTTTGGGTAAATATTACTTAAACGAATTTGCAATTAGAAATAATTTGGATTTGAAAAAAATATTAAACCAATTGAATGAAGACGAAATAATTAGAATTCAAAATTTAGCTTATCAATTTAAAGGCGAATGTCTAAATAGTAATCAATACTTTCATTTGGATAATAGCACAAAAATTCCATTATTTTCACTTATACCACTAAATGAATATAAAACTTTAGCTATTTATGATAATATTAGTGAAGCAATACAAAGGAAAATTAGTAAAATACATTTTGTTGAAGATATTGAGAACGAGATAGTTAAACTAAAAACTGAATTTGAAAAAGTAATTAGATTAAATCAAAATACTATTAAAAAAATTAATGAATTGGGAGATGTAAAAGATAGAATAGCACAAAATAGAACTTTTGCTGAAATTTTAATGTCTCAAGCTAATCCAAAAATTAAATTAGGAGAAAGTTTAATTACTCAAGATTGGTCTGGAAATGAAATCAATATCAAGCTAAATCCTAAATTAAACCTTTTAGAAAATGCTAAAAAATATTTTGATAAAGCTAAAGGATTAAATAAAGAAAATGATATTTTAATGAAAAGACTTCCCGAAGCTGAATTAAAATTAAATGCTGCAAAGCTGGCAATAGAAGAACTAAATTTAATAAGTTCTTTTGATGGAATAAAAGAATTTAAACAAAAGCACTCAAAAGAAAATAAACAAAGCAAAAATAAATCAATAGTAAATCTTGAAAGTAAATTTAGAAAGTTTGTAATTGACGATAAAAATACTCTTTATGTAGGCAAAAGTGCATTAAATAATGACGAACTAACTCAAAAATTTGCCAGACCAAATGATATTTGGCTTCATGCTCGTGGAGTAGGTGGCTCACATTGTGTTTTAAAAACAATTGGAGGTAAAGTTCCAAGTAAAGAAGCATTAGAGCGTGCTGCAGAAATAACAGCTTACTATTCGCAAGCAAGAGGTGGCTCATTTGTACCCGTTGCATATTGTGAAAAAAAATACGTTAGAAAGCCTAAAGGTGCAAATATTGGAGCAGTGATAATGCAAAAAGAAGAGGTAATTATGGTAGAACCAAAACTTTAAATAACTATTCAATCTTAAATGCAAATTAAATTTCTAAAATGGAATTATTTTTTAGTGATAAATATTAATTTTTAACTTATATTTGAATTATGATTTGGTGTAGTATTGTTTTAGTATCTTATTTATTTTTAATGGTTTAATATGAAAAACAAAATAATTTCACTTTTTATATTTATTATTTCTATAATAATTATTTCCTCATGTGGAAATGATAATAGTGTAAATTCAGGACCATACTCAAATGATATGTATCCAAATACAATTGGCTCGTATTGGATAAATCAAAATTATAGTATAGATACTTTAGGAAATATTAATACCAAATCTTTAACTACCGACTCGACAATCGTAACTGGAATGAAACAATTAGACGGTAAGTTAGCTACTGAATTTTCATCTATTTCATCAGCAACTACCACAAAATCTTATAATGCAAAAGAAGCAAATAAAGTATTTATAAGTGCAGATGGAATTAATTCATTATTGAATATTTTCTCTACTGTAATTTCGGTCGATCCTTCAAAAATAACTTTAGATGAAAAATGGCTAATGATAGCAGACCAATCACAATCTTCTTGGAAAGTAGCAAACAAAACTTTTTCTAAAGTTCCATTTACTTTTGCTACTAATAAGGGTACCTTTAGTGGAACAACTTTGGTGAATAGTAAAAAAGGAAATACTCAAAATTTCGATATACAGGGTACATCATATTCAGCACAAGAGTATGTGGTTGAAAGTAATATTACAATTAACTTAAGTGTAGTAATTGATCCACTACCTATTCCATTGCCAGCTGGAACTATTAAAATTACTAATGTTCAACATTATTGGTTTGCAAATGGAGTTGGTTTAGTAAAAACTCAAACCGATAACACAATAATGGATATTAATATAACTTTAGCTAATTTAAAACAAAAACAAAACATTCCTGGAAATGTTAAAAATTGCATTAGGTTTAATTTGCCTAATCCAGTTAATTAAAGAAAATATTTGTTTATTACTTAAAACAAAAAAACTTAACATCAAATCAATAGGCTCATAAAAAATATTTTCAAATCTAAAGTTAATATTTATTTATCTATCAAGTCAGTCAACAATTTGAGTAGAAATAAAATTTACTATTGCATATTCTTATTAAGATATTTCATTTTAATAATGTGATTTTATTTAATAAAATTAATTTAATTGAAACAAAAGTCAAGTTTAAGAGTTAATTGTAATATAGTTTGTTACATTTTTTGTTACTGTTTGAAAATTTGCTTAATTTGGTAAATTGTAGTAACCAAAAATTGAAATAAGTTATTTAGGAATATAAAATGGAACTAAAATTCAACGAAAGCGAATTAGCTGAAGTGCAAATGCATATTAATAAATACCCTGTTAAAAAATCTGCTATTATGCCTGTGCTTTGGATGGCTCAAAAGAAATTTGGATATATATCAAAAGAAGTAATGATTTCTGTAGGTGAATTACTTGATTTGCCTTATTCTCATGTATATGGTGTGGCTACATTCTATACAATGTATTTCAAAAAACCAATGGGAAGACATCATGTGCAAGTTTGCACTAATATTTCATGTATGCTTTTAAAAGGTGATGAACTTTTTGAATCTGTTTCTAATAGATTAGGTATCAAACATAATGAATGTGATGCAGAAGGCAAATTCTCACTTGAAGAAGTAGAATGTATGGGGGCTTGTGGTGGAGCACCATTATTAGTAATTAATGAAGATTTTTATGAAAATGTCGATATTGAAAAAGTAAATCATATTTTAGATAATTTAAATTAATGTTCAAAGGCAAATACATAAGTTTTTCAAAAGTAATTTTACTTTTTTTAACATTATTTTATCTAACAAATAATGTTTTAGCTGGCTTTTTAACAAGTTATTTGTCGTTAAATCCCAGTAAAATAGTTAATTCTTATGAGCTATGGCGATTGGTATCATACCCACTTGCTTTGAATTCTTTTGAATCTTATGTACTTACAGCTGTTGCACTTTTCTTTTTTTCTTCAAGAATTGAAAAACTATTTTCTAAGAATGTATTCCCAATTACTTTAGGCTTAACCGTAGTACTTTATGGACTTTTGACAAGTTTAGTTTTCTTCAATGTTAAACACAATTTCTCAGGCTTAGAGGGTATATCTGTATTTTTGCTTGCCTTATATTCGTTTTTAAATATTAAAAAACGAATATATATAAATAAACAATTCAATTTCCCACTTGCAATTAGCTCATCAAGTATAATTCTTACATGGGCATGTTTTAAAAGCCTTAGCATTTCATATCTTGGTGGAAGTATCATCAATGATTTGGTTTACCCTTTGTCATTTGGTTTATTTGCTGGGTTTGCTTTTTATTTAAGAATACTATTTTTAGAACAGAATTATGAATCAGCTCCTGATGAACGAACTATTCATGGCTTAAGTTTTCCAAATCAAAATGAACTATCTCCAGCTTTAATTACTAATAACGATGCTCAGAGAGTTAAATCATTTTTAGAAAATGAAAGTAATTACATATTAGCTGAGGATGCTAATATAAACGAAGATGAGTTAAATCGTATATTAGATAAAATATTTATTGATGGCAAAGATGCTCTTACTTTAGATGAAAATAAATTCCTTGATGAGTATTCCAAGAGTATTTAATTACACTTTACTTGTAATCTTACCAAAAAATTAATTTTACATTTGGTTCTAACAACATTAATATTATCTCAACTATTAACAAATCTTTTTTTAAATAAATAATAATTAAATTAGGAAAAATATGAAAATATTATTATTCTGCATTTTTAGTTTTTTTTGCATTTCATATTATAGTTTATCAAGAGATAAATATGAAATTACAGCAGCACAAAATGGGAAAATAATTGGCAAAATTACAATTGAAACAATGCCAGAAGTAGCTCCAAATCATTGCCATAACTTTGATTCATTAGTCTCTATTAAGTACTATGATGGAATTGCTTTTCATAGAGTAATACCAAACTTTATGATACAAGGTGGAGACCCAAACTCGAAATCATTACCTAAATCAACTTGGGGAGAAGGAGATTCAACTCAAACAAATGTAGTTGCTGAATTTAGTGATGTTTCTCATACAAGAGGTATTGTATCTACAGCAAGAGCTCAAGATCCCAATAGTGGCAATTCCCAATTCTTCATTTGTGTAGCCGATGTGCCAAGATTAGATCATAAATATACTGTATTTGCAAAAGTGATAAATGGAATGGACGTAGCAGATAAAATTGCATCTGTAGAAAAAGAATTGAATACAAGTGGCGAAATGGCATCTCCTAAAGATAAAATTGAAATGAAAATTATTAAGTTGATGAAAAAATAAGCTAAGTGCTTATAATAACTATATATTAAAAGCGTCTTTAAAATATCAAATTTCACAATAAGAGTAAAAAATGTCTAAAGACAAAAAAGATAAAAAAAGTGCAAGTTCTGCAACTAAAAATGTAAAAGTGTCAAAATCCTCAAAAGAAGCAAAGTATGATTTTGAAACTTTTCCTAACCCTAATCCAGGTAGATATTATGAAATAGTTCATGTTTGCGAAGAGTTTACTTCACTTTGCCCTATTACAGGATTGCCTGATTTTGCTAAAATCAATGTTAGATATGTGCCTTCTTCAATATGTTTAGAGCTTAAATCATTAAAATACTATTTCTTTGAATTTAGAAATAAAGGTATTTTTTATGAAGCAGTAACTAATAAAATTTTAGATGATTTGGTAAATGCTTGCGACCCTGAAGAAATGGAAGTAATTACTGAGTGGGGGGTTAGAGGTGGAATGACTTCCACTATTAGATGCACTCATTATAAACATTCCATCGAAGATGAAGAGGAAATTGACTATGAAGGTTAAGATTGGGAAAGACTTTGTATGGGAAATGAGTCATAGGTTGCCTTTTCACGAGGGACCTTGCAAAAATATACATGGTCATTCTTACAAAATGAGAGTAGAATTAATTGGCGAATTAGATAAAAATGGAATGGTACTTGATTTTTATAATATTAGTAAAATTGTAGATCCATTTATTGAAAAAATTGATCATTCTTTTTTGTGTGATGATAATGATTTAGAAATTATAGATTTTCTCAAAAAGCAAAACTTCAAACATTATATTATGCAACACAATTCTACATCAGAGTATATGGCAATTCATTTTGCAAATGAATTTGCAAATGAATTTAAAAAGTTTGATAATTTACACACTTTGTTAATTAGAATTTATGAAACTTCTGACGCATTTGCAGAAGTTAATATAGATTTAAAATAATTATGTTGATTTAGTAATTAAAATTTTGATATAAAAAAAGTCCCAATAGCATTAGCCATTGGGACTTTTTTAATTGTATTGATAGTCAATTAAGACTTTTTAACTTTAGCTTTTTTATCTTTAGTCGAACAGCATTTACCTTCTTTAGAATCGCAAGACTTATCTGATTGCACATCTGCATCAAAGCCCATACCAGATATTGCTTTTTTAAGGCTTTCTGGGTTGGTCTTAGCATCATCATATTTAATTGTTACTACTTTTGATTTTAAATCAGCAGAAGTTGTAGAAACGCCAGATTCGGTTTTCAACCCATTCTCTATTTTTGTAACACAAGAAGCACAGTGCATATTTGCTTTAATTTTAACTTCTGCGTCCTTTGCTGAAAGTGAGAAAGAAGCTAATGTAATTAAGCAGAAAGCTATTAATAATAATTTGAATTTCATAATATACCTATTAAATTAAGTTTAAATATTTGAATATAAAAACGTAAATGATTATTTCTTATTGCTTACAAGTAAAATTATATTATTTATTTAAATATTCTAAGTTTATTTTAGTTGAATCTTTTCTGATATATATTTGAAAAACGTCAAACTCATCAATTCGTTTGTATTTATTTAAAATATATTCATTCAAAATTTTACAAGCTGTATTAATATTTTGTTCTGGA
>JAYTXK010000177.1:0-4864 GCA_043743005.1 Ignavibacteriota bacterium | reverse complement strand
GCCAGATTCAACATTATGTTGGAGTACTTGATCAGGAAAAAGTATTCCTTCTGGTGAAACTATTTTTTCTGTATTAGTATATTTTGCAGAGAAAAGTGGCTCCCCTACTTCAAATCCAAATCTAAAATTAATAGGTATTTCTTTCAAAGGTTTGATTAAAATTCCAAAATCCATTCCCAAATATTGCAAATCACCAACAAAATTATGCTCTCTTGTAAGTGGCTCGTATTGATTAGTTTTGTAATTAAATACTTCATAACTCGATGTATAGGCTTTCAAATTAATTGGTCGTGATTCGAATCCCATTCTGACATCTACAAAAAACATTTTTTGAAATAAATCTATATTTGCAAAGATTTGTCCGAAATATGCTTTTGCATTTCCATTTTTATATACTCCACAATCGCTTGACATAGGAATTATATTAATGGTAGTAGTATTAGTAATTGAATTTAATCCTCCAACTAACCCAATACTTATTGGTAAAGTATTTAAATTACTGTCTTGAGCATTTAATTTTAATGATAAAATCAACAAAAACAATAAATAATAAACAATTTTCAAAATATTTTCCGTTTGTTTGAAACTTTATAATAATAATAATGTAAAATAGAATTATTTTTCTTTTTAATATTACACATAATATCAAATTTGTTACAAATTATCAATTTAAATTCAGTTATTCAAGGAAATTTTATGAAAAATGTATTTTTATTAATTATTTCTTTAACTTTTATCTCTAATTTCACATTATCAAAAGAGAAAGTTGCAGAAAAGAAAGAAAATAAAAATGAAATCACCGAAGCAATTCTAAATGGTTTGAAGCTTCGCTCAATTGGTCCTGCTATTGCATCAGGTAGAATTGTTGATATTGCAGTTAATCCAAATAACTTCGATGAGTTTTATTTGGCAGTTGCTTGTGGTGGAGTTTGGAAAACATCAAATCATGGCACAAGTTTCCAGCCTGTATTTGAAAATGAAACTTCATTTTCTACTGGCTGTGTTACTATTGACCCAAATAATCAATTTGTTGTATGGGTTGGTAGTGGTGAAAACAATAGCCAACGCTCAGTATCTTATGGTGATGGAGTTTACAAATCAACTGATGCTGGTAAAAGCTGGAAAAATATGGGCTTGAAAAAGTCAGAACATATTGGAAAGATTGTAATTGACCCAAGAAATTCAAATATAATCTTTGTAGCTGCACAAGGTCCACTTTGGAATCCTGGTGGCGAGAGAGGATTATACAAATCAACTGATGCTGGTGAAACTTGGACTGAGTCATTGAAAATTTCTGAGAATACAGGTGTTTCTGATTTGGTTTATGATAATCGTAATCCTGATATTATGTATTGCACTTCATACCAACGAAGAAGGCACGTTTGGACTTTAATAGATGGTGGACCAGAAGGATCAATTTATAAATCTACTGATGCTGGAAAAACTTGGAATAAATTAACAAGTGGCTTACCAAGTGGTGATGTTGGTAGAATTGGTATTGGAATTTCTCCTGTTAATCCTGATATTCTTTTTGCTCAAATAGAACTTCCAGAGGGTGGTGGATTCTATAAATCTACTGATAGAGGTGGCTCTTGGACTAAAACAAATAGTAGTTTGGGTGGTGGTGCTGCTCAATACTATCAAGAATTATTATGTGATCCAAAAAATGTAGATGTACTTTATTCAGTAAATACATATACTTCTGTTACTAAAGATGGTGGAAAAACCTTTACAAATCTTTCAACTAAAGAAAAACATGTTGATGACCACGTGATTTGGATTAACCCAAAAAATACATTAAATTTGATTATGGGTTGCGATGGTGGGCTTTATGAATCGAATGATGGTGGGAACTCTTGGAGATTTTTTGAAAATTTATCTATCACTCAATTTTATCGTGTAAGTGTGGATAATGCTTCTCCTTTTTATAATGTATATGGTGGCACTCAAGATAATAACTCACTTGGTGGTCCCTCAAGAACCAAAAGTTCTAATGGCATAATGAACCAAGATTGGATATATACTGTTGGTGGTGATGGATATGAAAGTGTAATTGACCCTAAAGACCCAAATGTTGTATATGCTCAATCTCAATATGGTGGATTAGTTAGATATGATAAAAAAACTGGCGAAATGAATTATATCCAACCTCAACCAGAAAAAGGCGAAGAGCTTAGATGGAACTGGGATACACCTGTTTTAATAAGCCCACATAAAAACACTCGTCTTTATTTTGCAGCAAACAAATTATTTATGAGTGAAGATAGAGGGCAATCTTGGAAAAAAATTAGTCCAGACTTAACAAGACAAATTGAAAGAGATAAATTGCCTGTAATGGGAAGAGTTTGGGAGCCAGAAGCTGTTGCCAAAAATGCTTCTACATCTCTATATGGCAATGCAATTTCTTTAGAAGAATCGCCAAAAAAAGAAGGACTTATCTATGTTGGAACTGATGATGGTTTAATTCAAGTTACTGAAAACTTTGGTGAAACTTGGACTAAATATGCTAATTTCCCTGGTGTACCAGAATTTACATATAATTCTGATGTGTTTGCTTCAAATCATGATGAAAATGTTGTGTATGCAACTTTTGAAAATCATAAAAATGGTGACTTTAAACCTTATGTTTTAAAAAGTAATGACAAAGGAAAAACTTGGGTTTCTATTTCATCTAATTTACCTGAAAATGGTGCTGCTTATACAATTGCTGAAGATCATATAAATCCTAATTTGCTTTTCTTAGGTACTGAATTTGGGCTTTATACTTCAATTGATGGTGGTGCTAAATGGTTTAGACTAAAATCTGGCTTACCTACTATTCCAATTAAAGATATTGCTATTCAAGCAAGAGAAAATGATTTAGCATTAGCTACATTTGGCAGAGGCTTTTATATTTTAGATGATTATTCTGCTCTTCGCACTTTGTCAGAAGAAATTACAGCAAAAGAAGCATTTATTTTCCCCATTAAAGATGGTTTATTATTTAGAGAAGATGAATCTTTTGGTCGCAGATCTATGGGAGAAAATTTCTTCCGTTCTGAAAATTTACCAAGTGGTGCTGTTTTTACATATTATATTAAAGATACTTACCAAACTCGTAAAGACATTAGAAAAAAATCAGAAAAAGATGCTAAAGAAAAATATGCTACTTCACCTTACCCTACTTTTGAAGAACTAAGAGCTGAAGATAATGAACCAGCCTCATATTTGATATTTGAAATTACAGATTCTCAAAAAAATATTGTACGCAGACTTACAAGTGGAGTTTCTAAAGGTATAAATAGAATTAGTTGGGATTGTCGCTACCCTGATACTTCCCCAATTAACAAAACCACTATTACAAACAAAAATTCTGGTATTCCTATTGTACCGGGCGATTATTTTGTTAGTATTTATAAAGTAGTTGATGGCATTACAACTCAAATTGCCGAGCCTACTAAGTTTACTTGCAAATCAATTAATAATTCTACTTTGCCAGCAAAAGATCCTGCTAATTTGTTAGCATTTCAGCAAGTTACAATGGAATTTAGTAGAAGATTTCAAAATGCAAATAATTACTTAAATGATTTGAAAAACAGAAATGAATTGATACAGAAATCGTATATTAATTCTAATTTGAATAAAGTTTCAATTTTAAACAAAACTTATGCAATCAGTAAATTAATTGAAGCATTGAATATCAAATACAATGGTGATGCAACAATTGGAAGATTAAGTGCAAACCAAACTCCTTCAATTAATGGTAGATTAGAACATGCTTTATATAGCTTCTGGGAGTCTTATTCTGACCCAACTGAAACAGCGAAAAATACTATTAAAGTTGCTTCTGATATATTTGAAGGTACTTTAGTAGAAATTGAAAATATTAATTCACAAATCAGTGAATTAGTAAAAGAATTAGAAAAAGCAAAAGCACCTGCTATTCCGGGTATTACTCCAAACTTGAAGTAAGTTTGATCTGAAATGTTTTTAAAAGACGAACTATATTCGCCTTTTTTTTTGACTGAAATAGTTTGAATTTAAAGAATTACTCAAAAAGTTTTCCACATTGCTGAAATGAAATTGGGTTTGATGTGTTTTATATATTTACTTTTACATTTTTTGAAAAAGTACTTTTTGTAACATTTTCTCGTTTTTTTAGTTATTAAATATATATATTTGGAATGTTTTATGAAAAAGATAAAAATACTCATTTTATTATTGATTATATTCACTAATATTAAACTAATTGCATTAAATTTAGATAGTTTACAGGAAACTGGTTGGATTGATAAAGGTAAATATAAACAAACTAGCATTACAACAAATTCAATTTCAAAGATTGAATTAAAAAATAATGATACAATCCTTTCATTTTGTAAAGATAGTAATTACTATTCATTTTTATTATTTAATGGTAATAAAATAGCAAAATCAAAATACTCTAATAATGGAAAAATATATAATGAGGATAGTTCTGTATATTTTAAAGGTGAAATTATAAAAGATAAAAATAATTATCCAAATCCTACCACTGCTTATATAAGTTGTTTTAATTCAAAAAACGATTCTTTATTGTGGCAAAAGCCACAGACGAAAGCAGATCAAAATCCTAAGTCTAATGAATTGATTTTATTGAATAGCAAAAATAATATAATTGGAAATACATATTATGTTAAAGATGGTATAATAGAAATATGGGAATCAGGGGTTGTAGATTTATTAAATATTAACAATAAAATAGTAACAAACTTAGAACCTAATGGTTACCTTAATTCAATTGGTATAAATGATAATGAAACTGAATTTTTAATTTCAACATATACAACTTATAGCTTTTATCATCATGATAAAAATATATATGAAACTAAATATAAAATCCATT
>JAYTXK010000176.1:0-3533 GCA_043743005.1 Ignavibacteriota bacterium | reverse complement strand
CAAAGAATTATAATATAAATATTTTTTTAACTTAAAGGTCTCTTATGAAAAACTTTACTAAATTTTTTGTATTCAGTATTTTAATAGTTTTATTCACTTTTTCAAGTTGTAAAAAGAATGAAAATGTAGCAGTAAATACTGATGAAAGCACTCAATCATCAACTGATAATGCAATAGCTGATGGTGAATTTTCAACAGTTTTCTCTTTTGTAACTTCTCAAGGTGATGCTTCTACCAGCACAATGGCTGAAAAGAAAGCAGCAGGTATTCAAAAAGATAATAAGTCAGATCAATTGCCTGATTGTGCTACTGTTACCTTTGATTCAGTTAAAAAAACTGTATTAATAGATTTAGGCTCTACAAACTGCTTATGCAAAGACGGCAGATACAGAAAAGGTCAAATTTTATTTACTTTCACAGGCAATTGGAAATCAGTTGGCTCAAGCATAACTGTATCGTTGGGTAACTATTATGTTGATAATATGGCTGTTACTGGTTCTAAAACAGTTTCAATTTTATCTCCAACTTCATTAAATATTACAGTGAGTAATGCAAGCGTTACAACACCAAATGGAGTAATTTCTTGGAATGCTTCTCACACTTTCAAACAAACGAAAGGTATGCTAACTAAAAATATTAATTTTGATGACGAATTTGAAATTACAGGTAGTTCAAGTGGAATCAATAGAAATGGTGTTGGATTTTCTGTTGTTATCAATGATGCATATCCATTAGTAAAGCAATTAAGCTGTTTGATTAAAGACTTTGTTTCTGGAATTGTAACAGTTTCAAATGATAAAGGTGCTACAATGATAGTTAATTTCAATCCAGATGGTACATTTGCTTGCAACAAAAATGCTGCAGTTACTATTAATGGTAAAGTTTATGCAATAACTTTAAGATAATTTAATACAAAATAAAAGTTAAAAAGGCTTTGGAAATTATATTTTCAAAGCCTTTTTTGTATTTAATAATTAAATCTTACTTTATAAGTCAATTTAGTTTCACCATCTTTTTTACAGTGAACAATAAATTTAATTGTTGAAGAATTTACACTTTCACTTTTTATATTTGAGCTTAGTAATTTTGAAAAACTTCCTATTTCTCTTTCAACTTCAACATCTAATTCTTCATTCTTCCTATTTCTAATTATTACTTCAAATTCTGATTCTACTATTTTATCAGATATTTTTTCTGAAGCAGTTTCTCTTGAACTTGCAGTTATATCAAATGCTTCACCTAATTTTAATGAAAGTTTGTCATCTTTTGGAGTATGTTTAATCATATTTTCTCCTATAAATTCCAAAGATTCAATACTTTTTTTGTTAAATCTAAATTTACCAGCAGGCATTGGCAAACCAAGATTATTTTCTTTTGAATTTATTAATTCTATAAAAGTTCCAATTTGTAAATTTTCTGAATTTGAATTATAAAGATTTTCTAATTTATAGATTTTTTTAATTTTAATATTATTTGAACTAAAGAGTGATATTTGTTTTATTTCTTTATTAGCTAATGTAGTTGGGTTTTGTAAGTTGTAAATATGATATTCAAATAGTGGTGATTCTTCAAATTTTCTTTTTGACACCATTGTACGAACATAACCATCTTCTAATTCAGTATTTTTTGCAGCATAATCAAATTTATTTAACCTATTTACATCACCAGCAATTAATTTTAGATTTGCATCTTTGTATGAAGCACCTGAATTATTTTCAATGCTTACCCATGCATTCAAATCCATTCTATCATCTTTTTCATTTAGTACTGCTACATATTCTGTATGCCAGTTCATACCTTGAGTTTGGTAGGAAAGTTCTACATTTTGTTTTGATTCTTTTTGAGTTTCAACTTTCCAAACTAAAGTTGGTCTTGTTATTAATCCATCAGGCAAACTTGGAGTTGAAATTTGATATTTGCTCATATCATTAAACATAAGCAATGAGTTATCTTTTTGTTTTAAAATAATATTATTGCCTGCACTTTGTAATAAAATGCCAGCAATATTATTTTTTTCACTAATCAAATTTATTTCTTTGTCTATATATCTATCAAGTATGCTATATATACTTACCAAATCATATCTATAGTTTTGCTCTAATACATCTCCATTTAACTTTACAAATACACTTGTAGGGTCGATTTGTGAGGCAACGTCAGTTATCTTAATTTCTGATATGCCTTTGGGAATTTGTATAGCTCTTGTTTCTTTTACTACTCCAAGATTTGAATTATAGACAGTAATACTAACTGTATTTGCATCATTACTTTGCGAATTTGCAAATAAAATATTTGCTAATAAAAGAAAGATAATTAGTTTTTTCATTTAAATTCTCTCAATTTGTTTAAGTTTAATTTATTAATAAATCAATAAGTGTATATATCATTTTCTAATAAGGTAACATTTTTTCTATTTGTGTGTAATCTAATTTAATATATGCAGTTTGGTCAGAACCAGCAAACATAATACATCCTTCATTTGATACACTTGATTTTAAAGTCAAATTAATTGTATTGCCAATATCTACAATGTTTTGTAAAACTCCATTAGACCTATCAACTATAAAGAGTCCAATTGATGTTCCATTAGTTCCAGCAAATGCCAATTGGTTTTGAGAAATCATAATTGGAGTTGGAATTGCATATTCATAAAACATTTGCCATTTTTTATTTCCTTTAGAGTCAAAAGCTAACATACCACTTGTTCTTTGCCCTAAGCCGGGATTGAATCCAAGAAAATATAAAGTAGTATCATTAGATATTGATAAATTTCTAGGTAATATTGAAAGCTCTTTTTTCCAAATTTCATTTCCCTTGTCATCATAGCAGTAAAGAATTGAAAGTTGCTTGTCATTTCTATTTGTAATCCCAGCAAAATACACCCTTCCAGCAAAACAAACAGGATTTTTAATCAAATTCATTTTAGCAAAACCAATTGTGTTATTAAATTTCCCATCTTGTGACAATGTCAATACAGAGTCAGTTCCATTATCTTTCAAATCATTCAAACAAAAATAAAGATTTCCTTTTGAGTCAGCAGAAAATATTTGAGTAATTGATAAATTAGAAACATAATTCCATTTCATAGCTCCACTTTTACTAATTTTGCAAATCAAACTTTTCTTAGGTAATGAAGATGAAATTACAATTCCATCTGATTGAATAAGTAAATCTCCATAAATAGAATTATAATCTTTATTATCCAAATTTAATGATTTTTCTAATTCTCTAACTGAATATTTCCAATTTATTTTACCATTGTTGTTAATTGAATATAGTATCCCTTTAGAATCAATACAATAAATATTACTTAATGAATCATATATCATTGCAGAATAAACATAGCTCGAATCACTCAGTTTTATTTCGTGCATAATAGTTGCATTATTAGCGATAATAATACTCCCTTGCACAGTTGCTAAAGCAACATCTCCATTGGGTAATGGCAAAGGCAGTGAAATTGAACCACTAATATCTTTAGAAAGTATTATATTTTTATTTACTATTGAATTTTGAAATTTTTTTGTAAATTC
>JAYTXK010000175.1:0-6445 GCA_043743005.1 Ignavibacteriota bacterium | reverse complement strand
TGTAAAACAAGAATAATTGGAAATAACCAACAAATTGCCAGACTTGACTTGGAAGATAAAAGCAATATAACAAAAGATGGAGCTGATTATATTTTAAACTTTTTAAATAATTTAACAAACCTTGATGGAATAATACTTGAGGATTATAATAAAGGGGTTTTGTCTAAAGAGTTAATTTATGAAGTATTAAAATATGCAAAATCAAAAAATATTAAAATATATGTTGATCCAAAATACGATAACTTCTTTGAATATAACGAGGTTACTGTATTTAAACCAAATCGTAAAGAAGCCTCTAAAGCTCTTAATTTGAAAATAAACACTATTGAAGAAGCAAAAATAGCTGGAAAAGAACTACTTACAAAACTTAAATGTGAATATGTGATGCTAACTCTTGGTGCAGATGGTATGATGATAATAGAAAGTAGTGGGAAAGTAATAACAATTCCTACTCGTGCTATACATATAGCTGATGTGTCTGGAGCTGGTGATACAGCTATAGCTACTCTTTGTGCTTGTTTGGCATCTGGAGCTAATATTAATGAAGCTGCCATTATTGCTAATATTGCAGCAGGATTAGTTTGTGAAGAACCCGGAATTATATCTATCAAACCAGAAGCAATACTTGATTCAATCAGATAAAATAAAATAATTTGTGAATGCAAAGCAAGAAAAAACTAAACTTTCTAGACTTGAAAAAGCAATAAATTATAGTGAAAATCAAAAACGAATTCAATAAAGTAATTAATTGTAATTAAAGATATTACCTAAAATAGGTTTCTATTTTATCATATCTATTTATAGCAATTTCATCAAAAAATATGGCTTCCAATTGATTCATTTCAATTCTATATTGTTCCTGTTTCTTTTCTTTTAGCTTTTCAATTACTTTCTGCTCTTTCATCGCTTCTGCAAGTGCTTCCCTTCTAATAGCTTCTATTTCTAAAATTCTTAATACTTCACCTTCTAGTTTTTTGATTTCTTCTTCCAAAAATGACTTGAATTGGTAATTAGCTTGGAAATCTGATATGGTTGTTCGCTTAGTTTTGGTAAGTGTTTGTTCAATTTGGGTTTGATTCTCTGCAATTTGATTTTCCTTTTCTAATCTGAAAGCAATTACTTTATTAAGCTCTTCTTTTGCAAGTTCAGCTTTGAAAGTGCGAATCTTTAAAACAGATTCTAATCTAAATGAAAATCTTTTTGCCAATTACTTAACCTAATTTGAATTTGCAATATTTAATACTCCGTTCAGAGCATCATCGAAAGTAACCTGTTCTTCAACATCTTGTCTTAAAAATTCATTTATAGACCCATGCAAATTCATAGCTCTATCTATATCTTGATTTGTTCCTTTTTGATAAGCTCCAACACTAATCAAATCTTCAGCACCACGATATGTAGCCATCAATTGTCTTAAATTTAAAGCTGCTTTTGTATGTTCTTTGCTTACAATATCTCTCATAACCCGACTAACACTATCTAATACATCAATAGCAGGATAATGACCCATTGCTCCAAGCTTTCTGTTTAAAATAATATGACCATCTAAGATTCCTCTTACTGTATCAGATACAGGTTCGTTGAAATCGTCTCCTTCAACTAATACAGTATAAAGTCCAGTTATAGAACCTTTATCTGAGGTACCGGCTCGTTCTAATGTTTTTTGTAATAAGCTAAATACTGATGGAGTATATCCTTTAGTAGTAGGAGGTTCGCCAATTGCCAACCCAACTTCTCTTTGTGCCATTGCAAGCCGAGTAGCCGAATCCATCATAAGCATAACGTCCAATCCCTTATCTCGAAAGTATTCAGCAATTGTAGTAGCGACTAATGCAGCCTTCACTCTAACAAGCGATGCTTTATCACTTGTAGCAACAATTAATACAGATCTACGCAATCCTTCTTCGCCCAAATCTTTTTCGATAAACTCTTTAACCTCTCTACCACGCTCACCAATTAAGGCAATAACATTAATATCAGCAGAAGTATTGCGTGCTATCATACCAAGTAAAGTAGATTTACCAACACCAGAGCCAGCAAATATACCCATTCTCTGACCTTTACCAAGAGTTAGCATTGAATCAATTGCACGAACTCCAGTGGTAATTGGTTCTTTAATTCTGGTGCGAGTAAGGGGATTTGGTGGATTTGAATAAATAGATCTTTTAGTTGTATTTAAAAGTGGTCCTTTTTCGTCCATAGGGACACCCATACCGTCCAAAACTCTACCAATTAAAGCATTACCTACATTCACACTCAAAGCCTCTCCAGTAGCCCTTATTTCCATTCCGGGTGATATTTCAGTTAATTCCCCCAATACCATAGATAAGATTTTATTTTCATCTTTAAATCCAACTACTTCAGATCTACTAATTTCCTTGCCTTCTCTATTTCTTAAAACACAAATCTCACCAATTGGTGCTTTTGGTCCATTACTTTCTAATACCAAACCAACTACTTTAGTGAGTTTTCCACTCATTTGTAGAGTATTGGTTTTATCTAATACTTTTTGAAATTTTAAATTTAATATATCAGGATTTACCATTTATTCTTCGTCATTATTATCATTAAAAATAAAATCATCTAAGTTAAAATCTTTATTGTCATTAATATCAAAAGAATCAATAATTTCACTTGAATTATCAATTGTATCATCAGAAATTTTTGTATTATGTTGCTCTAAATCAATTTCTTCATTTTGACTTTCGATATTTTCAATAGAATTATTAATTACTTCTTCATCATTATTTTGATTAAAAAATTCATTTTCTTCTTCAAAATTCTCGTTGCTAATATCCTCATCTTCAAATTCTTCCGCCCATATTCGTTTCATTTCTTCCATACTATCTTCTTCTGCTGCTCTAAGTCTTGCAATTTCAGTATCTTCTAAGTCTTCCAATTCATCACTTTGTTCTTTTTCGTATGTTTCTTTTATAGAATTAATTAATGGTTTTTTAAGCATATCCAATTGTGAACTAATCCTTGCATCTATCATACCTGCTGATGTTTCTAATACACAACCACCTTCATCAACAGATGTATCTGAAGTTATTACTATTTTATTAGATACTTCCTTGTCATCAAGCAAAGAACTTTTTACTTCTTCCAATATGAGAACAGAATTAGGGTGAACATGTATTTTGTAAACAAAATCGTTTTCTAATGAATCAATTGCCTTGCGTACCATATCCAAAACTAACTTTGAATCCTCAGTTGCTTGTCTGCCAATTATATGTTGGGCAACCATTAAAGAAATAGAAACTACAGATTCTTCCAATTTTTTCAATGCTACTTGATGTTCGTCTTTTAATTCATTTGCAATTGCGTCAAAACTTGAAATCCAAGAGTTATATTTTTCCAATTCAGTTTGATATAAGGCTTTAGCTTGAATTTGTCCATCTTGGGTTCCCCTTTCATAAGCTTTTTGTATTTCATCTTTTACTACTCTAATTGGTAGGGCAGGTTCTGGAATATTATTTAGAGGTATTACAATAGGTTGATTTAAGTTTGTGAATACAAACTCTTGAGTAAACCTAACTGGTTCTGGCTCTTTATATTCCTCAACTTGCTCTTCAATTACTTCTTCAATAACTTGAGCTTCAATTTTGCTTTCTTCTTCAATTTTACGAATATAACCTAAGCGTTCTTCTCTTGCTATTACTTCTTTTTCAATTAAAGCTTCATCTCGAATAATTTGTATTCGATTTCGCTTTCTTTGAGGCAATCTAATTAATATTGTTGACATTTTTATTAAAGAAAATTAGCAATGATAATAATAATAACCAATTAAATACAAATAACCAGAAACAATGTGTATTGTGTCTATTTATCTACATTTAATTATAATTTCTATTCCTTTTTGCAATAAAGCAATTGCTTTGCCGAAATACGAATTATATAGAAATATATTTATTCCATTATTCACAACTTGATTGGAAGCCTAAGTGTATGGTGTTGTATTTCGTCACTCCGAGCAAAGAGAGGAGTCAAGTGTTTGTTTTCGTTTTTTAGTCAAATGTTTTATATTTGTAAAAAATGTTATGAATTTATGTTTAAAACTTATAGAAAAGAAAAAAATATAAGGAAAAATGCTTTATCCTCTAAACTCAAAAAGAATTTTAATTATTTCAGCTTTTGTATTTGCGATTTTTTGATTTATTAATTCATCATATTTAGGTAGATGTGATAGATTTACTCCCTGATCAAAAATAGTGTCAGTAAGTTGTTTTTGTAAATCATCAGCTTCATTTTCGATTTTAGTATGTAAAGTTTTATCTATTGCTAATAATAAATCAATGAAATTTACTCTCAATAATATAAAAAAACCATCTAAATCTCTAGAAATTAATTTTTTGTCATTATCATTTAAATTCGTGGACTTCAGAGAAATTAAATTTTTGAAAATATCATCAAAGAAAGAATAGCAATGTTTCAAATTAAAATCTAATACTAAAGTTTTAAATAATTGAATTTTTCTATCACGTTCTTTTTCAGTATCATCTTTTTTATCTTTAATTCTAAATACTTTAACAGCAAAATAAACGTTAAAAATTGCAATAGAAATTGTCGCAAATTTAAATATAGTATCAAGACTTGTTAAATAATCCGGTTGCAATATTTGATTACACATTTACTATCCAATTGCAGTTTTATTTCTTAAAATTCTAGTAATTGCCTCAGATAAAGGTCTTTCAAAATTATAATCACCTTCAAATATTATATTAAATTTTTCATTGAACTTTTCACGTCCTAATTTCAGAACTACATTAACAAAAAGCTCTTCAAAAAAAGAAGGATTAATTGAATAAATATTATTAGGTATTATAATTTCAACTTTGTCATAATTTTTTTCAATTTCATCAATATTTGATGCTTTACGTACATCTTCACCTCTATCTCTACCAGTAAAGACTTTGGCAATTCTACCATCATTTCCTTTTACTCTAAAATCTTCCAAATTAATTAAGTTATTTTTGCTTTTATTCATAATTTTATACCACATCATCTTCGTTAAACATAATTTTAGCACTAATTATTGTACCTGGAAAATAATTTTTTACAATTTTAACATAATTTGCATCTGGCTTATCTTCAATATTTCCAGACGAATTAAATGTCATAAACTTATATTTTTCATTATCAACTACTTTTTCGGTTATATTATACGAACCATCAAATAGAATACTCGTATTGCCTGAGAGTATATTTAACATTGAAAACGAATCAAATTCTTTTTTATTACCTTTTATGTTGAAAAAATTTTCAATAAATTGAATAGATCCGTTACCTCTTTTTTTAAATTGATCTATTGAAACAGATGTTACACCTTCTTGTAATGCATAAAGAGTCCACAATGCTTCTTCTTCAAACTCATTTTTTGTGAAAAGTTTTTTCTTAGTATATTGGCTAGATAAATTTTCCATTTTAGACACTAAATCTTTATTTTGACAATTTGGATCTTTGAATTTTTCATAAATGGTTTTACCAAAATTTAAAATTGCAAGCCTAAAAACTCCATAATGATTGTTATTTTCATTGATTTCATGAAAATAACCTATTGAAAAACGATGTCCTGTAGTTGAATGCTCTTCAGCGTTAATAAGGATTTCACCAATTACAGTACTCAAATTATAGAGTCTTTCAGGAGTTAGGGTTCTATTTAATGTATTAAGGCATGTTACAACATATTCAACAAGTTCTGTTGTATCTAAGTCTTTTCGATCTCTAATTTTAATTTGATTCCCATTTATTCCCCTTTTATGAATACAAAGTTTATAAGGAATAATATCAGAATATTTAGTGGTTTCATTTAAAAGAATAACAGGGGAGCCAACAGAAAAAAGAAGTTTTTCTACATCATTATTAAATATATTAATAGCATTTATCTCAGTAACTTTAGAAGATTGCTTTTTAATAATTCTAAAACTCTTTAAATAACTTATAACATCTTTCAAAATTATATCAAAAAATACTTGAGCACTTAAATCTAATCTATTACACTCTGAATAATCTATATTTATAATAGAATATTTTTGAGTTATTAATGCTCCAAGAATACCTTTTATAAATTCAAAACTTTCATTTGGAAATTCAACAATTGAAAATTGACTTGGAACTTTAAAATTTCCATCATTATTAGGGATATCATTTTTTATTTTTTCAAAGTAAAAATCACATTCTTTACAATCTATGAGATATTTTAAATTTATAGGCAGATAACTATAATTGATATTATTTGAATCTAATTCTGATTATAAAATATGATTATTTTTAATAAAATAATCATATTTTTCACGATTTCTTTTTTTTCGATTTTTTTTGCTATTCAATCTATTTAGAAATCTTTTATTAGAAACATGTATTGGAATTAATTTATTCTTTTTCAAATTATTAAATATAAATATATATATGAATTGTTAGAATTATAACATTTAATTTAAATTAA
>JAYTXK010000174.1:0-6068 GCA_043743005.1 Ignavibacteriota bacterium | reverse complement strand
TGGATTTAATATTTCAAAACAAACAAAATATCTTTCTATTTCAGTAGGTGTTTCAGCTATACTTAATATTTTGTTAAATATAATATTAATTCCATATTTTAGTTATTATGGTGCTGCTTGGGCTACCTTTTTAGCTTATTTTATTAATGCTTTGATTTTATATTACTATTCTTTAAAAGTATTTCCTATAGAATATGAATTTAAAAGAATTTTTACTATAATTATTGTTACGTTAAGTATTTACTTTATTGCTAATCTATCATCAAATTTTATGAATTTGTATTTATCATTTCTTATTAAAGGAATGTTTATGATTATTTTTTTTGTAATACTTTATCTTTTGAAATTTTTTACACCCCAAGAATTATCAGGATTTAAAAGGCTATTAAAAAGAGATAAATAATTTAATCTAAAGTCTATTATTTAATATCAGTTTCAACTGAAATACGAACTGTTCTGCAATAAAATCTTCCTTCTGGGTAACTATTATCATAAAGTAATTGACTTTCTCCAAGTCCTTCTACTTCTACTCCTTTTAAATTCAACCTTTTTGCAACAGAATGAGCTCTAGCTTCTGATATTTTTTGATTGATTTTTGTTTCACCTTTTGCATCAGTATATCCATAAATATATACTTTAGCTTCTTTTGAAATTCTATCTTTTACAAAATCTACTACTTCTTTATGTTCTTTACCCAAATTTGATTTACCATAATCAAATAATATTAAACTATAATATTCAAATTGCTTGTCATCTTGCTTTTCAATTCTTTTCTTAGCAACAGTCAATTGTTCGATTGGTAAGCTTTTAGCTTTTGAAGTAAATTCAACTCCTAAAGAATCTTTAATTTTAAACTTGTATGAGACTGGAGTATTGCCTTGTGGTGCTTTGTCTCCTTCCTTTTTCATTTCCCATTCTACAAATTCAGGAGGGTTGCCCATTCCTTCATTATAGAATAATTCTCGATTTCCTTGAGTAACAATAACTTCCCAATTTTTAATACCAAAAATAGATTCTTTATCCATTCTAAATCTAAATTTAGATGTTCTCATAAATCTCAAAGTATCAATAGTTATAACTGGTTTGATTATTTCATCATTGAAAGTTTCAATTTCAACTCTCATATTTTCTTCTTGACCTGTTATAGTGTCAGATTTAGATTCTTGATCTGGTAAATTGCGAGCTTCAATTATCATTTTGTCTTCATTAATATTCCAAACATCTTTGAAGTAACTCTTTACAGATTCTGCTCTCTCTCTTGAAAGCTCTTTATTGTTTTTTTCTTCACGAATATTTGAATTACAACCAATAATTTTTATTTTATTTTCAGGGTTTTCATTTAGCCTTTTGCCTATAATATTTAACACTTGGTAATATGTTTTTAAAGCATCACAATTTTGTAAATCTTTTAAAGCAAATTTATTAGCATCATTTGAATTTAGCAATTTATATCTTTTTGGGATTTTTGAAGAGTTTTCTTCAAAGAATACATAATTTAACAAAGGTCTCATATTTAAAGAAACAAAATCTTCGATTTTTATTCCAGCATCTTTTTTTTCATTACCTAAAGAATCAATTTCAGATACATCTATAATACCAGATAAAACTGGAGGTGCCAATGGAGGTTTAATTTCTTTTGGATAAGGTGGAATCATTGCTGGAGGTGGTGGTGGTGGTGGAGTTGGTGGAGTGCGATATTTGATTGCTACTCCTGCTCTTAACATCCCAATATTCCAGCTTGAATCAATTGCCTTATTTAAGTAATAAGAATAAGATATTTCAGGTACTAAAAATAATGAGTTAGTTTTATTCATTACAAACTCATAAGAAAAACCAAGATTTAATCCAACTAATAATGTAGTAGCTGTTGGAACTGAACCAGTTGAATAGTTTCTCTCTCTCTTTTCATCAAGAAAAGTACCACGATCACTTGGCTCAACTAAAACTTCTTTTTGTGAATAATAAGAACTAACTAAAAGATTAAAATCCAATCCACCCTTAACAAAAAATCTTTTATCTTCCAAAGGTTTGAATGTTCCTAATGCTTGCAGATTTATATGATGAAACTTTGTAAAAAGTTGATGATTAGAAACTCCAATTGCTGAATCTCCGTTTAATAAAATAGGAATTGATTCAGTAGAATTAAAGAATGCTGAATTATAGCTATAACCAGCTTTAAATTCTAATCCTTTTTTGTAATCTAATTGAATATTTAAAATTCCACTCATTAAAAATCCAGAACCACTTGTAGAAGCAAACCCTCCACAACAATTAGGTACACCTGGAAGTTTCGTAAAATTTACATTATTATTTACATTTTCAAAAGCACCAAAAAATCCATATCTGTTTTTCAAATCATTTGTATCAATTAAACTTTTACTATCAACTTTAATAAAAGTTAACAAATAAATGCAAAAAATGAAATAATATATTTTAATTGATTTATTCATTTAGTAATTTGGATTATGAAGAATGGTTTTTTTTAAATAAATTGTATTATTTGATTTATACGCAATTATAATACCAAATTTATGAATAATAAACGATTATTTAAAATCATTTTAATTCACATTTTACTATTTATTATTATATAGTAAAGATTTTTAATAAATTTTTAATAGTTTTTATATGAAAATAATATTTATACTTTGCTTATTTTGTTTATCTATCACTTATGTTTCGGCTTCTCCTAGAGATAATGGTAGATTTGTTATTTCACCAAATAAAATGATAGATTCAATAGTATCAACAAATAAAAAGGACAAAGAAAAACTAAATAAAGATTTGCCTAAAAAAGCTTTTAAAATGGATTTTTCAAAAAGAGATTTGCCAAAAAGTGAAAATGAGTTTAAATCAGTTTGGCATAGCTCTCCTGTTTCTCAAGGTAATACTGGAACATGTTGGTCTTTTTCAACTACTTCATTTATTGAATCTGAAATAAAAAGATTAAATAAAAAAGAAATTAAATTATCTGAAATGTATAATGTTTATTGGGAATATGTTGAGAAAGCAAAAGCATTTATAAATCTACGTGGGAATATGAATTTTAGTGAGGGATCTCAATCTAATGCAGTTATCCGAGTGCTAATGTCTCATGGTTGTGTACCTGAATCTGAATATGAGGGAAAAGCATATTCTTGTAGTTTTCACGAACATTCTAATATTGTAAATGAATTAGAAACTTTTTTGCAAAACATAAAAAAAACTAATGCTTGGGACGAAACTACTGTAATTAACACTGTAATGTCAATTTTAAATCATTATCTTGGTGTACCACCTGCAACAGTTAATTATGAAGGAAAATCATTAACTCCAGAACAATATATGAGAAACATTGCTGGAATTAACCCAGAAGATTATGTTAATATTTATTCAATGATGCAAGCACCTTATTGGACTAAAACTGAATATGACGTAACAGATAATTGGTGGCATAGCAAAGAGTATTATAATGTTCCTTTAGACGATTTTATTAATTCAGCTAAATTAAATATTGAAAGTGGGTATTCAATGTTTATAGGTGGTGATGTCTCTGAAGCTGGAATAGATGGAAATGAAGATGTAGCTCTTGTACCAAGTTTTGACATACCTTCAGAATATATTGATGAAAATGCAAGACAATTAAGATATAGTAATGGAACTACTACTGATGATCACGGACTTCATTTGGTTGGATTTGATAAAAGAAAAGATGGATGGTGGTTTTTAATTAAAGATTCTGGAAGTAGTGGATTTAATGGATTAAGCAAAGGATATTACTTTTTTCATGAAGATTATATAAAATTAAAAATTATGTATTATACTGTACATAAGTCTGCTGTTCCTAATTTATTAAAAAAGTTTGCAAATTAAGTATTTTTTTTATAATTTTGTTTTTTAACCAATCGATTAAATTATGCTTACATTAACAGAAGAATTAATGCTTTTAGCAGTTCATGATGAAAAAGGTAATGTAATATTTGCTGCAACTTCATCTATACCTTATGGAATTGCTTGTGCTATGCTTTTTGATTTGAAAGCTTTAAATAAAATATCAATTGATGATGAAACAATGGATATTGATATAATTAGTGATACAAATACAAAAATTGAATTTCTCGATAAAGCTTTTAGATTAATATGTTCAAAAAGTAAAAAGAAATCTTTGGATTTTTGGATAAGAGCTTTAGCACATGATATTAAAGATTATCAAAATCTTATTTTTGAGAATTTAGTTTTAAATGGTATATTAAGAAGGGAGGCTAAAAAATTATTGTTTATAATTAAATTTGACAGGTATCCAACATTAAACCCAGCTCCTGAGTTAGAATCAAGAGATAATATTCACAAAGTTGTTATGTTAGGAATTTCTCCAAATGAGAAGTTATTAAATTTAATAAGCCTAATGTATGCATGCAATTTAATTAATGAAGTCTTTCCTGATAATATTAGACAAATTGCCAAAAAAAATATTAAAAAACTAATTGAAAAAGATAAATTTTGTAAATTAGTTTTAAGAATATCAGAAGAAATGACAACTCTGGTTGTTTCCAAAAGTTAAGTTTTACAATTAAAAATAAGGTTTTTTATGAAAATGTTAGTATATGTTTTTTTACTTTTATCAATTAGTTTTAGTTCAACAAATGCAGCTACTAAATATAGTCACGGCAATCCAACTAATGAAGAGCAATTTATTCTTGAATTAATTAATAGAGCAAGAGCTAACCCTCAGGAAGAAGCTCAAAGAGTAATTAATTATCCTGATTCTTATGTACAATCAGAAATTGTTAAAATTGGGAAAAGTCTTATTATTCAGCAATTTAGTACATATCCAAAGAGACCACCATTAGCATTTAATGCTCAAATTAATGTGGCAGCAAGAGTACATAGTCAAGATATGAGTGATAAAAATTATCAAGACCATACTGGTTCAGATGGTTCAGATCCATTTGTAAGAATGAATAAAGCTGGATACTCAGGTTGGTCTGGAGCTGGTGAGAATATTTTTGCTGCTTCTCAAGGTCCTGAATATGCTCATATTAGTTTTTTAGTTGATTGGGGTGCTGATAATCAAGCTAAACTAGGTCATAGACAAAATATTTTAAATTTTACAGGTACAATATTTACTGAAATTGGAATTTCTGGATTAGTTGCTCCCTATAAATCAAGTACTGGACCTTATGTAGTAACTGAAGATTTTGGACTAAAAACAGACAGGTTTGTATTGGGAGTAATATATAATGATAAAAATGGTAATAAATTTTATGATCCCGGTGAAGGTATTCCAAATGTTTTAATTACACTGTCTGGTGGCAGTTATGAAGCCTTAACTTCAAGTTCAGGAGGATATGCAATACCGATTAATGGTCTTGGTGGCTCAATTACAATAAAAGCTGAAGGAGATGGATTAGGTGGAATCATAACTCAAAATTTCTCAGCAGGAAGCGAAAATGTTAAAGTAGATTTTACTTCTTCTCTTTCTGGTGCTGTTTCACTTGATGCACCAAAAGATTTATCTTCTATTGATTCAACAAATATACCTTTTAATTGGTATAAATCAAATAAAGCAACATCATATTTGTTTGAGCTTTCTGATGATCAAGCTTTTAATACTACAATTTTATCTCATGTAGTTTCAGATACTACTATTACACCTGATTACAAACTTTATATAAATGGGACAAATTACTTTTGGAGAGTAAGAGGCAAATCCAATAAGGGTGATGGTGAATATTCAAAAATTAGTACATTCAAGTTATTTATAGCTCCAAAATCACCTGTATTAATTGAACCAGCTGACTATTCAATTGTTAAAACTACAAGTGTTAAATTTATTTGGAATAAAAGCAATGGTAATATAAAAAATTATAAGTTTGAACTTTGGGAACAATTTGGAGATAACCCAATAGTTTTAGATTCAACATTAATTGACACATTTAAATTAGTAAGCAAACTTCAATATAATATTACTTATTTATGGAAAGTTACTGCAAAAGGACAAGATTTCTGGGGTGATATTTCAGCAGAATATAAATTTGATATATTAGATATACCAGCTAAAATCATTCTTTCTTTTCCTCAAGATAATT
>JAYTXK010000173.1:0-7080 GCA_043743005.1 Ignavibacteriota bacterium | reverse complement strand
ATAATATTCCATTATTTTATCCAAAGAATTTAAATTATTGGAATTAATAGCTTTTAGTTTTTTTTCAAGAATATGCATTATGTTTTTGTTCTTCGGCATTGGAGGGTAATAAATAGATTTAATAATTTCAATTTCTGTTCCTTTTATTTTAAAAACTAACAATTTGATTGTTCCCCTTGTAGTTTTTAGTTTTCCATTTTCATTTCCAATTAATTGTTCTTCTGAACAATTAAAAAGTTTTGCAAAAGTATCAATACGTGTAGATGTTAAATTCATTGGTCCAACACACACAAAATACTGTTCTCCTATTAAGTTTGATTTAATTAATTCTGCAAGTTTTAGTAAATCAATAGATTCAATGTCAAGTATATTAGAAAAGAAATTAATTGTTACTGGTTCTGTAATTTTAATATCGGATAAATTTACATCATTTAATTTTTTTTCAATTAGTAAAGTGTTTCCTTGAGAAATTGTTTTAATATATTTTTCAGCTTTTGTAATTGCAGAATTTGATGGCTCTATCAATATAATTTTTTGAGGTTTTTTGTTGGTTGAATCTTCTTTAATATAGTCAAGAAAACATAAGGTTGCTATACCTTGACCACAACCCCAATCAATTATTTGGTATTTATTGTTTACTATTACTTTGAGATTTGTTAAAGTAGACAAAGCAGAGTGAATTTTTTCTTCGTGCATTCTGCCATATGCAGCAAGATAACAATTTAATTCATCTTCATTTTTTAAAAGGTCAACTCCATGATTTAAATATACCCAGGGTGTTACTTTTTTTTCAATAGGCAAATTCTCACAGGCTTTCGATATAATGTTTTGTAAATATGTCATTAAAATTTTTAGTTAAATGTTAACAGTTAGCAAGTTGCCCTTCAATTACCAATAACACAAATTCAGACGCAACAAAAATAATATTATTTTAATTACTAATTTTAACTTTACTAATTGATCTAATATATCTTATATGAGTTTAACTAAAATGAAATATATAGACGATTTTTAAAAAACTTACATCGTTATTCCTTTTCATTTATTTTCCTTTTATATATATTTAAATGAGTTTTTTTAAATCTTCGATAGTTAAGTTTGCACTTTTCAAAATGTTATGTAAAGTACTCTTTTTTAATTCTTTATGGTTAGGAACTAATACACTTTTTTTTGTTTCAATAGTATATAAATGTCTTTGCCGGAGAAAGTATTACTCATAAAGCAAAATCTACTTCATAAATTTCAGATTCAGGCTTAGAATATATTTGGTTTAGCTTTTGAAGACCTTCCAAATAGCAAGCAATGGCTTCTTTTGCATTTTGTAAAGAATCTTCAATGGTTTCACCTTGAGTGAAGCAACCATCTAAGGCAGGAACACTAACATTATACCCACCTTCTTCAGCTTTTTCTAATACAACATTAAAAATCATTTTAATTATCCATACTATTTATACTTTTAATTTTAACTATTAATCGAAAATAGCAGATTTCATTTTCTTAAAGAAACTACCACCACTTTTTTGTGATTCAGTGCTGAAATTATCACTATCTTTTAGTTTTTTCAAAATAGCCTTTTCTTCACTACTTAGTTTTTTAGGAACAAATACATCAACAATTATTATTTGATCCCCTTTTCTATAAGAATTTAAATGAGGAATACCTTTTTCTCGAAGTCTTATTTCTGTACCCGGTTGTGTGCCAGATTCAATCTTTACTTGCTCTTCGCCAAATAATGTTGGAACAGGTATTTCAATGCCAAGAGCAGCATCAGGAAAGCTAACAGGTAAATTATAAATTACATCATTGCCTTCTCTATGAAAAAATTCATTATCTTTCACTTCCATTATTACAATCAAATCGCCACTATTCCCACCTCTTTTCCCAGCATGACCTTTTCCTTGTACTGGCATGTAATTCCCTTCGTCAACTCCTGCCGGCACTTCAATGTCAATATTTTCTTCTACTTGAGTGCGACATTCACCTATACAAGTTGGGCATTTCTCAACTACAATTTTTCCAGTACCAGAGCAAGCATTGCAAACTGATATATTGACAAATTGCCCAAACATAGAGCGAGAAACTTGCCTAATCTCGCCAGCACCTTGGCAAGTATTACAGTTTTTGTAGCCAGCACCTGGCTTAGCTCCACTACCTGAGCAAGTAGTACAAGCTGTATATCTTTTTAATTTAATAGTTTTCTTTACGCCTTTAGCCACTTCTTCCAAAGTAAGATTAAGTCTCAATTTTATATCCGATCCACGTTCGCCTTGGTTTCTACCTCTTCCACCACCACCACTAGAGAAAATATCATCAAAAATACTTCCACTACTGCTTCTTCCACTATTGCCGAAAATATCACCAAAAGCAGAGAAAATATCATTAATATTTGAGAAATTATGGAAATCTTGCCCACCCTTCACTCCATCATGACCATATCTATCATATCTTGCCCTTTTATCAGCATCACTCAATATTTCATAAGCTTCCGATGCTTCTTTGAATCTATCTTCTGCTTCAGGATTATCAGGGTTTTTATCTGGGTGGTATTTTATAGCCATTTTTCTATAAGAAGATTTCAAATCATCTTGACTTACAGTTTTGCTAACTTCTAATATCTCGTAATAATCTCTCTTTGCCATAAACCAAACTTTCCTTAATTATTCTCCACTACCAGCGGAAGTGATTACTTTTGCAAACCTTAATACTTTATCACCAATCATATAGCCATCTTGTACCAAATAAACAACTTTACCTTCTGCAAATTCTGTGCTTGGAGTAATTGAAATTGCTTCTTGTATATTTACATTAAAGTCTGAACCAATTGGGTCGGACATCTTGATTACACCAGCATCTTCAAATATTTTGTTTACTTTATTATGAATCATTTCAACTCCAGTTACAACTGAAGATTTGTCTTCGGTTTTTTTTGCAGCATCAAGTGCTTTGCTCATATCATCAGGAATTTCTAAAAACTTCATTAGTAGTTTTTCATTTCCAACTTCCAAAAGTTCGATTTTTTCTTTCATAAATCTACGTCTTTGGTTTTCCATTTCAGCAGTTTTTCTTAAGATTTGATCTTTCAAATTCTCAACTTCCTGCTCTAAGGAATCAACTTTAAATTCCAATTCTTCAATTTCCTTATTCAAATTTTCAGTATCTGCTTCACTAATTGCTTGATGCACTTCGCCTTGTTCTAATTCCAATTCTAAATTTGAATTTTTGAAGGCATTATCAACTTTTTCTTCTAATTCTTTTTCTTGTAAATCTTTTTCGTGTTCCATTGCCACCATTACTTTTTTATCTTGATTTTTTAAATATGTATTTTTTAAATCTTTTAAAGTATTAAAGGTATTTCGTAGAGGCTTATTATTTGGGTTTAGCTTATCATCCATAGCTTTAATGCTTCCTTAATTAGTTTTAAATAAAATCTAACAATTTGCTATTTTTAAAAGCCAATCACGAATATATTTGTCATATATTGTTTTATTAAATATTTTGATTTCAATAAATTGAAGTTTGATTAATTGAGATTTCTTTGTAGAATTATATTAAGGTTTCTACTGGTTTTTAGTTACTACAACAGGTCGATTGACCCCAAGCGAGAAGCCAAAATGCCCGGTATTGGTTTCTCCCTCCCCGATTTTAACTTGTTAAAATCTTTAGGGTAGGGCTGGGGTGGGGTTGGTACCTTTTTTTTACAGATATTTCGCTCATAAGGAGCTAAAAAATATAAAAAATAATCAAATTATTTCTACAAACAAGCAACTCCTCTGGAGTTAAAGAAAATTCAAAGTACAAATTTTAATCAAATCTAATGCAAAATCATTTACTTCGTCATTTCGACCATAAGGGAGAAATCAAGTGTTTGTATTTTGGTTTTTCAAAATATACTGCTGACCTCACCCCAAACCCCTCTCCACGTCTGGAGATGGGCTTAAATTAAAAATTCACTGAAATTGCAACTTATTAATTTATCTAGCACTTAAATAAAATCTTTGCAGTGTTTTGCAGTAAATATGGCTTTTTTAATTCGTCATTTCGACCATTCGGGAGAAATCAAGTATTTGGTATTTGTATTTCAAAGAGTTTTTTTAACACCCCGTCTTTCCTTCAGAAATCCACCCCTCTATTTAGGCAGAGCCTAAGGAGAGGGGAATTTAAATACATTGTTGGGGTGGGGTCAGCACCTTTTTTATTCCAGATATTTCGCTACTATTGAGCTAATAAATTTTACTTTATTTGTATTTCAATGAACAAAATACTTTATACCACAATTCGAAAATATGAAAACTAAAATATACTCCAAACAAACGGTTTGCAATTGGTTTGCAAAATAAATTAAAATAAAATGTAACAAAACTTGTAAAATTTTGTTATTATAAAAATCTAATATTACAAATTTAAAAGTTGATATTAACTTATGATAAAAATAATACTTATAATACTTATAATAAACTTGTCTTTATTATCAAAAGAGCCTCCTTTCAAATATGAAAGAATGAATACTGATTATAAAGGTATTGTTTATAATGGCTCAAATGTTATTTGCTATGGCAATTATGGAATAATGACTTATTCTTTTGATAGAGGCAACAAATGGAAACAGTTAAATATTGGAGATAAACATAACATATTAAAAATTAAAAATATTGATAAAGATTTTTATGGAATAACTTCAAATTCGTTAATAAAATCAACAGATAATGGCTTGAATTGGGAAATCAAAGAAATAAGTGAAATTAAAGAAATTAATCAAGACAATCAAATTATTGACTTTTCAATTGCAAATGACAGCTTAATAATATTAACTAATTATGGAGTTTATCTAAGTGATATTAGTCTTAAAAAAGCTAAAAGCATTTTTGAATTAGATGACTATACTTACTACAATAGTATTGAAAATGATTATAAGTTTATTTATACAGCATGCGATACTAATTTATTGATTAGGTATAATAAACATAGTAAAATTATTGATTCGATAGATATGAAAAAGAATACAAAGAATATCCCATACGTAGATAAAAAGACAAAAATAAGCAACTTAAAAATTATTAATAATGAATTGTTTATGTATCTTTATTTGAAACCTGATAAATTAGAAGATTTAAATCAACGAATATTACTTTTAAAATCAACTAATTATGGGGAAAGCTGGGATGCAATTTTTAAAATTGATCATACAAGCTGTATATTATTTGAAAATAATAATTATTATATCATGCAACCATCAATGCTGTCCTCTAATAGTAGATATAATTTTAATATAAAATATTTAAAATTAGATACTAATAAATCTAATTCATTCATTAATCTATCCAAAGATGCGATTGGATATTATCATTCATTAAAAAGAAATGACTGCTTAGAATCTTTTGTTAGAATAGGCTCTGACACATTGATTGCAGTTGGCAATAGCAAAATGATAGCAAAATCATATAATAATGGTATAAATTGGAAAATTGATAATTTAGTTGATATTGTGCAAGCTAATATGTATAATCAGCCAGAATCCTTATTTTTTCGATCAGAAAAAGAAATATATGGATTTAATAAAGATGAAACTTATACCAGCTTAGATGGTGGAATCTTATGGAAGCCAAGAAGATACTCTGAAGATTATAATTATTTTTATATTTATTCAAGGTATTTTGATGTTAAAGGTAATGGAGTATTAAGGGGAATTGCAAGGTCAGAGACTGATTCAAATATAATTTTAACTAAAAATTATGGAAGTGATTCTAAAAAATATTATAATGATAAATTATTTAATAATGGTAATAGATTTCCTATTAATATTATGAATATGAACTCTATTGAACTTGGTAATTATCATTTTAATGTGATAATGCATGACTCAATTGCAAATTTGAGTGATGGATTGCAAAAATATTACCATTTTATAAGATATAACAAAGATTTCAAAGTAGATACTATTAGTAAAATTAATTTACAAAAAATTCATGGAATAGCAGTAAATAATGAAATTGTATATATTTTAGGAATAAACACACTTGCAAATTATGAAACAGATAGTATAGGATCGACAAGAAATCTTTACAAATGTTTTATCTATAAATCTAAAGATTATGGACTAACTTGGGATAGTATTCAAATACCACTTGAACTATATGTTTACTCTTATAGCAAAAATTATTATTTTGGAGATTATTTAGCAAGAGTTAACCCATTTATTTACAAAGATATAATGTTTATTTTATCCAGAAATAAAATATTAACTTTTGATATAAACACTAATAAAATTGATTCTATAAGAACTAATAATTTTAAAAGTAGCAACAAACTATTCTCTTATAATGATAAGATTTTTGGCATTTCTGATTATAACTCAATCTGTTATATTGATGACATTAATAATTTCTATAATTGTGATTCTATTAACGTTACTGAATTTTTAGGAGATTGGCAAAGTAGTAGTAATGACAAAATATTAAATAGTTTTTCAATTAATGACACTCTTGCTTATTTAAGTTTGGGTAAGCATTTTAAAGAAGATTTTGGTTTTGGTGGAAGTTATAATGTCAATATATTTAAAATGTATAAAAATGAAAATAGAACAAATGTCGAATCCCAAACCGAAGACCAAACTTACTTCTACTCCTATCCTCCTTACCCAATACCTGCTATTAATGAAGTGAAAAGTTTGATATATTGGGATATGAGCTTTGATATTGATGCTTCTGAAATAAATGTATATGATGTGTTTGGAAATAAAATTGATGATAAAAGTAATATTAAAATAAATAAGCTAAATTCATATTCTGGTTACCTTACTTGGGATTGCTCCAAAGCTACAAGTGGAGTATATATGATACAGCTTAAGCATGGGAACAAAACAAATAATATTTCTGTGATGGTGGTGAGGTAAGAAAATTAACAATGGGTTGCAACCCATTGTTGAGAAATCAGAGTGGAAGCTTTTTGTATTCAAAAACGACTAAATAAGTTCTTTTATTAAAATAAAATATTATATTATGTAATATTATTATGATAATAACGTCTATAATACATATTTGTGTGTTTTATTCTTTGATTTTATCTTTTTGCAGAAGAAAATAA
>JAYTXK010000172.1:0-5485 GCA_043743005.1 Ignavibacteriota bacterium | reverse complement strand
ATCAAATATAAGAATAGAATCTTTAAAATTAGGGATAACAATTTTGTCATCTATTAAAACTAAATTTTTAAAAGAAAAAGAGGATTTTATAAAGCTAATATCAATTTTTGAATTAACTTTTGTAGCAAAATTATAACTATAAAACTCATTTTTTGTGGTAAAATAGTAGGTATTGTTATTTCTTATAAATTTATCACTTCTATCAAAATTATTATTAATCTCAATTAAATTATACTTATTAGTATTTAAATCAAATTCATATTGATATAATTTTGAAAAATCAAATAACTTGGCAATTCCTTTCAATTTACCATCATTAATAGTTAAATCCAAAATATTAATGGAATCATTAAAACACAAATGATTCCATGATTTTGTATTATCTTCAGAAATTAAAATACTACCATTGGAGCCATAACAAACAATTTTCTTATCTGACTTTGTGCATCCTAATAAATCAATATTTAATCTAATAAAATTATCAGAGTTTATTTGAGAATATACTTGAATGTTAAAAAAGCATAATAATAGTATTATAAGATTTTTCATAATTTTAAATTAATTACAACCTATACTAAAACAATCAGTTTCCATTATGCTCGTGCTTCCAGTAGCAAGATGCATAGATAGTGCTGTGATGACAGGGCAATTATCAGTACCAATAACTTGCTGATCGACAACTTCATGAGAATAAACCTTACCCCCACCTGGCTGTAATGTATAACATACACTAAATCTTTTAACACAAGTTGAAGAACCATCACATGGAATCAATGAAGTTGCATAAGTATTTGTATTATAACTAACTACACCACATTTTCTTCTAGAAAACTCATAATACCACATATCTGTATAAGTACCACATGGTCCCGGGTCATAACCTCTATTAGTTAAATAATTCATAACAGCTTCATCAATAGCAATATATAAACCAGAATTATACAATACATCACCTATAACTGGCATTGCAGTTCCAGTCCAAATCAAAGGTCCATAATCAACCTTTACAAAATGTCCAACTAATATTGTACATATGTACTGTTTGTAAGCAGTATTATTATAACTAAACTCTATTACAGTAACTTGACCATTATGAGCATCACAGTTATTTTTAAAATCACTATATATGTCTGACTTTGCATTATTAAAAAAATAGAATATTATAAACAATAAAACTAAAAAAAACTTTCTCATAAAACACCTTTTAAATTAAGAATAAAAAATTATTCTACAAAGGTATAAAAAAAAAAAAAACATTATCATAGTAAAAGTTTTCAACATCTCAAGTTATGTCATAAATAAAAAAATCCTCTCATAAGAGAGGACTTTTGTTAACATTTACAAAATATGAGAAAAAATACAATTAATCAATAACAGTGATTTCGCTTGGAGCATTAGTCAAATTAATTACACCATTTCTAGTAACTAACACATTATCTTCAATTCTAATTCCAAATTTTTCAGGGAAATATATACCCGGTTCAATAGATATAACAGAATTTTCTGGTACTACTTGATCATCTTTTCTAAAAGTGATAATTGGACTTTCGTGAGCAGCCAATCCAATTCCATGACCTAATGAATGTTTAAAATAATCTCCAAAGCCAGCTTTTGTAATAATACTTCTTGCATATTCATCTAATATTTTACCATTCATCATTGGTCTAGCGTTTTTAATTGCATTTTGCATTGCTTCATATACTATAGAATAAATCTGCTTTTGTTCTTTAGTTGGTTTGCCAGTACTAACTACTCTGGTAATATCAGAGCAAAAGCCATGAACTTTGCAACCAAAATCTAAAAGGACAATTTCATTTTTCTTTATTTTCTTATCAGTTGGAGCTGCATGTGGATATGCAGAACGGAACCCACTTGCAACAATTACATCAAAAGGATCTCCCTCAGAACCTAATTTTCTTGAAATATAAACTAATTCGTTTGCAACTTCTTTTTCAGTCATTCCGGGTTTGATAAAGCCACACATTTGTTCAAATACTTTTTCAGCAACAGCACAAGATTGCTTCATATATTCCACTTCTTCAGGAGCTTTTGGTCTCGTAAATGGTTCGATTTCACAAACTGCTGGTTTGAATTTTACTGGTCTAATTACATTTCTAATTTCTACTGCTTCGCTATATCCCATTCTATCTGATTCAAAACCTAATGTTTGCAAACCTTTAAATAATTTACTATCAACTCCATATTGCCAAGGATCTCTTGCTATATGTATATATAAATTTGGTAAGTTGTATAATTCTTCTTTTAATTGAAGCTCATATCTATCATCTGTAATAAAATGCAATGATTCAGGAAAAATGATTAATTGACCATTAGAGCCAGAAAAATTAGTTAGATACCTAACATTAGCTACGTGAGTTACAGCCATAGCTTCAACTTTAATATCTTCCATCATAAATCTTATTTGCTCGAAGCGATGGTCGTTTAACTTTGGATAAGGAATATCAGTAGTCAGCTGAGTAAAGTTTTTAAAATTTGTCATTTTGTAAAATATTAAAATTAATAAAATTAGAATGCGAAATAATTTGGCGATTCCTTAGTTATAGTAACAGTATGTGGGTGCGACTCTCTTAAGCCAGCACTTGTAATCTTGATAAACTGTCCATTTTCTTGCATTTCTTTGATAGTTCCACAACCGCTATATCCCATTGCTGAACGCATTCCACCAATAAATTGATAGATAGTTTCAGAAACCAAACCTTTAAATGGTACTCTTCCTTCAATTCCTTCAGGTACATATTTAGATATTTCATCTTCAACATCTTGGAAGTATCTATCTGCTGAACCTTGAGACATAGCACCCAGAGATCCCATTCCTCTATAGACTTTATAAGGGCGACCTTCAAAAATAAGTTTTTCTCCCGGACTTTCTTCACAACCAGCAAACAAACTTCCCATCATTACTGAATCTGCTCCAGCAACAATAGCTTTTGCAATATCGCCAGTTTGTTTGATACCACCATCTGCAATTACTGGTACTCCATGCTTCTTAGCAATACTGCTAACTTCCATTATTGCACTTAATTGTGGTACTCCAACTCCAGCAACAATCCGAGTTGTGCAAATTGAACCTGGTCCAATTCCTACTTTAAGTCCATCTGCTCCTGCTTCTATTAATGCTAAAGCAGCATCTGATGTAGCAATATTGCCACCTATTACTTGCAAACCTTTGAAAGTATCTTTAATTAATTTGACCATATTAAGCACACCACGACTATGCCCATGTGCTGTATCTACAAATACTGCATCTACTCCAGCAAATACTAACGCTTCAACTCTTTGAATTGTATCTGGTGCAATACCAACTGCTGCACCAACTCTTAATCTTCCTAAATTATCTTTACAAGCATTTGGGTGCTGCTTTTTCTTTTGAATGTCTTTGAAAGTTATTAAGCCTTTTAGTACATTATCACTATCAACTACTGGCAATTTCTCTATTCTATATTTTTTTAATATATCTTCAGCACCAGCTAGAGTAGTACCCAATGGAGCTGTAATAATATTAGATTTAGTCATAACATTTGATATATCTTCATTTGGATTTGGGTTAAAACGCAAATCTCTATTTGTTAATATACCAATTAATTTTCTATCAGAATCGATAACTGGAATCCCAGAAATATGGAATTTTGACATTAATTCTAAAGCATCACCAATTTTTTTATCAACTGTAAGTGTGATAGGGTCTTGAATCATACCACTTTCTGAACGCTTAACCAAATCAATCTGATGGGCTTGCTGAGCAATAGTCATATTTTTATGAACTACACCTATACCACCATTTCTTGCTAAAGCTCTTGCCATTTCAGATTCAGTTACTGTATCCATTGCAGCAGAAAGAAATGGAACATTTAGAGAAATTTCACGTGAAAGCTTGGTTTCTATATTTGTATCTCTGGGAAGTACTTCGGAATAACGTGGCACCAATAAAACATCATCATAAGTGATACCTTCGTAAGCTATTTTTGTATTGCTCATATAGTTTTGGATTTTTTGAATTGAATTTTTGCTAAGGACGACGAAATAAATTTATTATTTTGAATTTTTAAATTAGATTGTTTTAATATTCGCAAGTATTTTTACTTAATTTTCATAAGTCTTTTATTGTGTTCAAAATTGCTGTAAAATAATTTGAATATTTTTTAATAATTTGAGTAAAAATTTAATGTGAAAATGAAAAGATATATTGAAAGATTGGAAAATGGTGAATTCAGATTATTACTTTTGGGGATAATAATATTATTTTCAGCTTTTAGATTTTATAATCTTAACTTTGAAGATGTGCAAGGGTGGGATGAATCCTTGTATTCTGTGCGTACACAAAGTATAGTTGAACATAATCTTTGGTTAGATCAAACTGAAGATGCTCTTGGAGGATTATATTCATCTGCTCACCCACCTTTGCTTATTTGGTTAAATGCAATAACTGTAATCACTTTTGGCGACCTGCCTTTTGCACACAGATTGCCAACTGCATTGCTTTCTCTTATTACTATTTTATTAGTATATTATAGTTTTAAAAATCAGCTTAGTGGCTTTTTTGCAGCAATAATCCTATCCACTTATTACTATTATTTCCATTTTAGCAGAACAGGACATTTAGATATTCCATTTATTACTTTTATAACTCTGGGTGTATATTATTATTCAAAATATATTAATAGTCAAAACAAGAAATATATCTACTTGGTTGGTATTGCTTTTGGATTAGCTCTATACTGTAAGATAATAGTTGGTCTTTTTCTGCCATTTGGTATTATGGCATTTTATATATTTGATTATCTAATAAATAAAAACAAAGATGAGCTAAAAGCAAATATAAAAAATGTAATAATTATTTTTGTAATTGGATTCTTAATGTTTTCTCCTTGGTTTATTTATATGCTTTTAAAACATAAAATGGATTTTGTTGGTTTTTACTTTTTCTATCATATCAAATCAAGACTATCAGGAGTACTTGAAAATAACAATAAGAAACTTTCTTATGCCTTTTATTTTAACCAACTTTTAGTTTATGCTAGCTATTCACTTCCATTAATTATTTTCTATTTCAATAAACTAAAATCAAATAAATTATTTTTATTGTCATTTTCTATTTTTATTGTTGAGCTGATAATAATTACTATTTCAAAAACAAAATTACCAACTTATTTATTACCTGTCTTTCCTGCTATTTCGATTATGTTGGGCTTTGTTTTTAATGAAATGAAAAGTGAAAATAAAATTAGCAAAGCTCTTTTATTTATTATTGGAATTAATTTCATTTGGTCTATATCTCAAGACTTACGAAATTCAATTAAATCATTACATTTTGTTCTTAATTTTAGCAATGAGAACTATATTCAAATTGTGTTTTCTATTTTGTTTTGTATTTTGCTAATTATTTATAGAAATAAAGCGAAAAACATAGTTGCAATTTTGCTTATGTTTTTATTAATTCAATTTTATTTTGATGACCCGATTGAAT
>JAYTXK010000171.1:0-3658 GCA_043743005.1 Ignavibacteriota bacterium | reverse complement strand
TTTATAAAAAATTTAGGAGAGGAAAATAATGTTTAATGAGAAATCGTCAATTTTGGGTCCTTTATTTATAGGTATAGCTCCTGGTTTTATTTTTATTTTATTCTCATTTTATAATTCATTACAAAGTACAGATAAAAAAGATTTGATTTTATATATATGCTTGGTTGGTTTTATAACATTGACTTTTATTTTTATAATGTTAATGAGGTTAACAGTTATTATAGATGAGAATGGAATACAATACAAATATTTTCCATTTCATTTTAAGTTTAAAGAAATTAAATGGGAAAATATTAATGATTGTCAAATTGTAAAATACGATGCTTATTCTGAATTTCTGGGTTGGGGATTTAGAAAAAAAAGTAAAAAATATGGAATAGGATATACAACTAAGGGTGATTTTGGAATTTGGATAAAAATGGATAATGAAAATATTTTCCTTTCAGTAATTGATGAAAAAATAGCTAGGATAGAATTAGAAAAATATATTAAACAAAAAAGTTGAATTCTAAGATTAATATATTAAAGTTATTATGTGTGGTATAGCTGGTGTAGTAGATTTCTCAGGAAACGATAATAAATTAAATCATTCAATTATTAAAAAAATGAGTGATGTAATTATTCATCGTGGACCTGATAGCGAAGGGCAATGGATTTCAGATGATAATAAATGTGGGCTTGCTTTTCGCAGACTTGCAATTATTGATTTATCTGCAAATGGTGTACAACCTATGCACACAGCCGATGGTAGATATTCAATTGTATTTAATGGAGAAATCTATAATCATTCTTTAATTAGAGAAGAGCTGCAAAGACTTGGCTATAAATATCATTCTGGTACAGATACAGAAACTATACTTTATGGTTTTATAGAGTTTGGAGAAGCAGTTTTAGATAAGTTTGTTGGTATGTGGGGGTTTGCAATTTGGGATAATCACAGCAAAGAGCTTTTTGCTTCTCGTGATAGAATTGGAGTAAAGCCATTTTATTATTACCATAAGGATGGACTATTTCTTTTTGGCTCTGAAATCAAATCAATATTAGAACATCCAAGTGTGATAAGAGAATTAAATCTTGGCGAACTTCCGAACTATCTTAATTTTGGAATGTCGAGCAAATATGAAACTCTATTCAAAAATATTAAAAAATTACCAAGTGGACACAAATTAAAATTAAATTCCAATAATGATATTCATATTGAAAGATATTGGTCTCCACTTACTGAAAAATCAAACTTCACTAACCTATCTCAAACAGAAATTCAAGCCGAAGTAATGAGACTTCTTCGCCAGTCTGTCAAAGATAGGATGATGAGTGATGTTCCTTTTGGTGTATTTTTGAGTGGTGGAATTGACTCAAGTGTGAATGTTGCCCTAATGGCAGAATTAATGGACAGACCAATTGATACTTATACTGTCGGATTTAAGGAATTAGAAGATTTTAATGAATTAAAGTACGCACGACAAATTGCAAAACTTTTTAAAACAAACCATCATGAAGTATTGATTGATCAAAACGATGCTTTTCCAATTCTTGAAGATATTGCTTGGCATACTGATGAACCAAATGCAGACCCAGTTTGTATTCCACTTTACTTTTTAAGTAAGCTTACTCACGAATCTGGAACTACTGTAATTCAAGTTGGAGAAGGGAGTGATGAGCAGTTTATGGGCTACCAATGGATGATGCAAGGGTATAATTTTTATAATACTTATTGGAAATATTATACTAATTTGCCAAAGTCTATAAGAACTTCTGCATACCACTTGCTCAAACCACTATTCAAAATGGTAAATCATAATCTTGCTTTGGATTATCTAAGAAGAGCTTCTTTTGATGAAGAATTTAATTGGAGTGGTGTTTCTATTTTTAGCCCTTCACATTTAGAAGATTTATTAGAGCCTAAATATCAAAAATACAAAATGAATCCTGCTATTTATGGAAATAGCCTTCATAAAGAAGCATTCAATATGAAAAAAGATGCTGATTATTTGCAAAGGATACTGTTTATAGAATTGCAGCAAAGATTAGCAGAAATTCTACTTATGAGAGTGGATAAAATTGGTATGGCTCATCATCTTGAGGCAAGAGTTCCATTTTTGGATCATAGATTGTTAGAATTTACTATGACAATCCCACCTCATCAAAAGAATTATGAAAAAGGAACTACTAAATATATTCTAAAGAAAGCAGTTGAAGATATTTTGCCTCACGATATTATTTATAGAAAAAAAATGGGTTTTGCTGCACCTGTAGATAATTGGATGAGAAATTACTGGTATGATTATGTTAAAGATGTATTTACAAACTCAAAGTTTGCAAAGGAAAATATACTTAATAAGGAATACCTATTAACTTTACTACAAAGGCATAAAGATAACAAAACCAACCAAGGCGATAAACTCTATTCCCTACTTACTTTGCACTTATGGTATGATAGATTTTTTTGAAGAGAAAATAAGGATTAATATTTATTCATACAATAAATATTTGTTATCAAATTATATATTATTTATTGGGAATTTTAAATGACTTTACAACCAGAATACATTGTTGATAATAGTTGTCAGCGAACAAAAGTAATTTTAGATTATAAAAGTTATCTTGAATTATTAGAAATAGCTGAAGATGCTGAAGATTCTAAATTAATTAATGAAACTTCAAACGATGAAGTAATTCAATTTTCAACTTATAAAGCAAAAAGAAATTTTGTATAACATTATTTAATAAAAAGTTCAGAAAAAGATTTAGACAAAATTGATGAACCATTTATAAGTAAAATTATTGAAGGTTTGGACGATTTAGCTTCAAATCCTAGAAATCATATAGTAAAGAAGTTAGTAGCAAAAAATAATGAGTACCGGTTAAGAGTAGGAGATTTTAGAATTTTATTTAAAATTGACTAAATCAATAAGAGTATTAGAATTTCTAGAGTTGTACTAAGAAAAGATGCTTATAATTGATGTTTAAAAAAAGTTTAGCATAATATAAAATATTTAATTTATTTTAAATTGATATCAATAAACTTATAAATATCTTAATTTCTAACATTTGTAACTATAATAAAACCAACCAAGGCAATAAACTCTATTACCTACTTACTTTGCACTTATGGAATGATAGATTTATTTGAAACTCCTAATATTTTAGCTTTTTGTTTCATAAAAATAGAATTGAAATTATTGATTAGTTTTAAAAATACTTTAATTTAAAATATTTTAATATTATATACTTCTAAAAATTAAAAAGGAATAAAATTATGAACGCTTTTTATAATCAATCAATTGAACTAATAAATAATCTTTCTGAAGATAAAATTACAGAAGCTTATGACTACTTATCTTTTTTAAATAGTAAAGAAGAATGGGAAAGTACAAAAGAGCTAGAAAGTTTAGAGATACTTGGAGAAATAAGAAAAGGAATAAATGAAATCAATTCTGGTAATTTTGTAAATTTCAAAGATATTAAAAGAAATGTTTGAAATAATTTTATCTAAACAAGCTGTTAATTTTTATAATGACAGTGATATAGTTTTAGTAAAGAAAATAAACACATCATTTGAAATAATTTCTAAGCAACCATTTTACGGGAATAACATTAAAAAGTTAAAAGGTGGCTTATCCGGATTGTATAGATATAGAATTGGTGATTATAGAAT